>CAXTOI010000088.1:0-10460 GCA_964245645.1 uncultured Novosphingobium sp.
ATATCACCCATTTGCCGATGTATCGCCGGGCGGTGCTGGGGCTTGGCTATCTGCCGCAGGAAACCTCGATCTTTCGCGGCATGACGGTAGAGCAGAACATCAATTGCGTGCTGGAGTTGAGCGAGCCCGACAAGGCGGTGCGCGCGGAGGAGCTGGAACGGCTGCTGGCCGAATTCGGCCTGACCAGGCTGCGCCAGAGCGCGGCCATGGCGCTGTCGGGCGGTGAGCGGCGGCGCTGCGAAATTGCCCGCGCGCTGGCAGCCAAACCCTCGATCATGCTGCTGGACGAACCGTTCGCGGGGATCGATCCCTTGTCGATCAGCGAAATTCGCAACCTCGTCATCGACTTGAAGCAACGTGGCATCGGCGTGCTGATCACCGATCACAATGTCCGCGAGACGCTGGATATCGTCGATCGTGCCTGCATCATCTATGGCGGCCAGGTGCTGTTTGCAGGCAGCCCGGCGGCGCTGGTGGCCGATGAAAACGTTCGCCGCCTGTATCTGGGCGAAGGGTTTACGCTTTGATTTTGGTGCCGAAACAAAAATTCGCGAAAGGGCGGATTTTGGGTCGGTGCCGGCCCTCTACCCCGGTCAACCTCCCAAACGCGTACAATTCCGTTGACTGGTCGAGCGGGGGAGCGGGCGGGCACCGCCTATCCGAAACGAATTTTCGGATCAGACACCAACAGCTTCGGTACTGACCGATGGCGCTGGGGCCAAGGCTGGATATCCGGCAGACCCAATCGCTGGTGATGACCCCGCAATTGCAGCAGGCGATCAAGCTGCTGGCGTTGTCGAACCTGGAAATCGAAACCTTCATCGGCGAAGCCATCGAAAGCAATCCGTTGCTCGAGATCGGCGAATCGGCCGCGCCCGAGCCGCAAGGCCCGGCGGCGGACCAGCGCCGCACCTCGCTGGAGCATTCGCCCTGCGACCAATTGATCGGTGAGGGCCGCGGCAGCGAGGATCGGCCACTCGACATCGACAGCGGCGCGCTCGATCTCGATCGCGATACCGGCGATGCGGGGGCGGGCCATGGCGCGGATTATGCCGGTTACGCCGAAAGCGGCGCCGATAGCAGCGGCGGCGTTTTCGAGGGCGATGCCCCGGTCGTGTCCACCGCCTCGGGGCCAGGCATCGAGGATCGCGGGCATGCCAACACAACGCTGGCCGAGCATCTGCATGCCCAGATCGGCGCAGTGGGTTACGACGAGCGGCTGATTTCCATTGCCCGCGCCTTGATCGACCAGCTCGACGATGCCGGTTACCTGACTATTTCACTCGAAGAATTTGCCGCCGATCTGGAGATCGGGCCGACCGAGGCCGACGCCGCGTTGGCATTGCTCCAGACGCTCGACCCGACCGGGGTGGGCGCGCGGTCGCTGGCGGAGTGCATCGCCTTGCAGGCGCGCGAGGCCTATCGCCATGACCCGGCAATGGCCAGGCTGCTCGAAAATCTCGAGCTGGTCGCGCGCGGCGATTTTGCACGGCTGCGGCGAATCTGCGGCGTCGATCGCGAAGACCTGGGCGATATGCTGGCCGAACTTCGCCGGTACAATCCCAAGCCGGGGCTGCGCTTCGGCGGCGGCGGCGGTGAAGTGGTCGTGCCCGATATCCTGCTGTCCGCCGGCACCGACGGCGGCTGGAACATCGCCATCAACCAGGCCACGCTGCCCCGGCTGATCGTCAATCGCAGCTATTATCTCGAATTGCGCGGCGTCAGCGACAAATCCGCCCGCGGCTGGCTGTCGGAGAAGCTGGCCGACGCCAACTGGCTGATCAAGGCGCTCGACCAGCGGCAGAAGACCATCCTCAAGGTGACCGAGGAACTGGTACGGCAGCAGGACGGGTTTTTCCGCAACGGCATTTCGCAGCTCAAGCCGCTGACGCTGCGGGCGGTCGCCGATGCGATCAGCATGCATGAATCGACCGTCAGCCGGGTGACTTCGCACAAATATCTGATGTGCGAACGCGGCACCTTCGAGCTGAAGTATTTCTTTACCTCGGGCGTGGCCAATGCAGACGGGGATGGCACAGCTTCGGCCGAAGCGGTGAAGGCGGCGATCCGCCGGTTGATCGAGGTCGAGGATCCTGCCGCAATCCTGTCGGACGATACGCTGGTCGATTTGCTGAACGACAAGGGCTTCGATCTGGCGCGCCGGACCGTGGCGAAATATCGCGAGGCGATCGGCCTGGGCAGCTCAGTGCAGCGGCGCCGCGAGAAGAAGCTGATGAGCATGGTTTAGAGTCTTCCGACTGACGTCTTATATAATGTCAATGGCCCAAAGCTTTGATTCTTGGGCCATTGATAAAGATGCAACAGTACTGCTGATACGATCGATCGATGCGGGCGTGGTGCTGTTGGAGCGATGACATGTTGATCAGGCAAGCGCTCATGCGCCAGCCGCTGGCGATAAATAATGAGCTCTGAAGCCGGCAACAGCGGTAGCTGACAAATTTGCACCTGGCAGCAGAGACGTGCTCGTCACCAATAGAGTTATCAGTTCCTTGCGCAACCAGCAGCAGTTGGTATTCCAATCCAGAAGCGTGATCTGCCGACGGGATGCCCTAAACAATGACACATAAGTTGATTTCTGCCGAGGCGTTCGACTACGCGAACCGGCCGCAACGGACGCTCTGGGGACAAGTCAATGCATCGGACATTGCCAAGTTTTGCTCCGGGATCGGCGAAGAGGGTGTGGAACACCGGGACGAGGCGGCGGCGCAGGCATTGGGCTATGAAGGTGTTGTTGCTCCACCCACTTTTCCGCATCTGGTGACTCGCCCGACGCCGCCTCGATCGGGGTATTTGCCGGACGGGCAGTATGACGATGTCGCGCCAGTCGGGATGTCCCATTTGCAAACCATGTTGGGTGGGCAGGACTGGACGATACACCGCCTGGCCCGGGTTGGCGAACATATCGAGGAACGGCGCAAAACCCTCTCCATCGAAGAACGCGATGGCAAGAGCGGGCCGCTGGCGATCATGCGAACCGAGCAGGCATTTGCGACACGTGAGGGGGAACCGATCGAGACGCTGGTCGGAACGTTGATCATGCGCCCGGCCCCACCCGCGATCGCCGGGGTGGCTTCGGCTGCAGCTGAAAAGGAGCGGGCCGAGATGGATTTACCCTTGGCTGGCGCTGATCAATTGGTCGTCAAGACCGACATGATCCAATCTTTTCTTTTCAATGCGGCGATCTGGGCGGTTCATCGAATTCATTGGGATGTGCCCTTCGCCCGTTCGGAAGGCTTGCCATCGACGCTGCTGGTGGGATGGAACTTGGCAAATTACGTGGCCCGGCTAGGCAAGAAGTTGGCGCCTGACGGACAGCGCCTGCATCGACTTGATCTAAGTTACCGCGCTATGGTTCATCCCGGCGAAATTCTGACCGTTACCGCCAAGAGTCTCGAGGCGGATGGAATGCGGCCGGTGACAATGGCCAGCAGCAGCGGGGCCACGAATATTATCGGTCGCATGGGATGGCGATAGCTGTTGGTCTCCACATACCGGCGTTCGAAACTTTCGCAGGAGGGCAGCTTGACGCTCCGCCACAAGAACCCTAGTACATAGTACACTACGTCAGATAAGGGGAGGGTCATGATCCGGTCACGTTTTACAGACTTGTTTGAGGTGGATCATCCGATCACGCAGGGCGGCATGCAGTGGGTCGGCATCGCTGAACTTGTCTCGGCCGTCGCCAACGCAGGAGCGCTTGGCTTTTTGACAGCCCTGACCCAACCTACGCCCGAGGCGCTCCGCAGGGAGATCGCACGAACGCGGGAAATGACGGATCGCAGATTTGGCGTAAATCTGACGATTTTTCCATCAATCAATCCCCTGCCCTATGCGGAATTTCGCGAGGTCATCATCGAGAGTGGCATCAAAGCAGTAGAGACCGCCGGCATTCAGGCGCTGGAGCATCTTGCCGCGTTCAAGGCCGCCGGGATCAAGGTGATCCACAAATGTACATCGGTTCGGCATGCTATATCCGCGGAAAAGGCAGGCGTGGATGCCATTTCGATCGACGGCTTTGAATGCGCCGGCCATCCTGGCGAAGATGATATACCTGGGCTGATCCTCATCCCAGCCGCGGCGGACAAGCTTACCGTGCCGATGATCGCCAGCGGCGGTTTTGGCGATGGGCGAGGCCTCGCCGCAGCGATGGCGCTGGGTGCGGATGGGATCAATATGGGGACGCGGTTCTGCGCAACCGTGGAAGCGCCGATCCATCAGGGCATCAAAAACGCCATGCTTGTCAATGACGAGCGCTCTACCGAGTTGTTGTTTCGCAGCTATCGTAATACCGCCCGCGTCGCGAAGAACGCGGTATCGACCGAAGCGGTGCGGATCGAACGCGAAGGCAATAAATTTGCCGCGATCAGCCATCTGGTGAAAGGAACGCGCGGACGCGAAGGCCTGATCAACGGCGATCCTGATCACGGCATTTGGACTGCAGGCATGGTGCAGGGGCTGATCCACGATATTCCCACGGTCAAGGAACTCGTGGATCGGATTGTCGGCGACGCCGCGAAGATCGTTCGCGAGCGTCTGGTCGGCATGGTCGGCGCGGAGGGATGACCGACGGTCGCGGCGAACCAGCAAGCCTTGCCGGACGCGTCGCGCTGATTTCCGGCGCATCCTCCGGGTTGGGCGAGGGTTTTGCCCGACGTCTGGCGGCGTGTGGTGCCAAGGTCGTGCTGACCGGGCGCCGGCTCATGCGGCTGAACCAAGTAGCGGCGGAGATCCATGCTGCCGGCGGGACGGCACTGGGCGTGGAAATGGATGTCACCAGCGAGGCATCGACGATCGCAGCTTACGATCGGGCGACCGATGCGTTCGGCACCGTGGATACGATCGTCGCCAATGCCGGGATAAACCATTTCGGCCTCGCGCTCAGCCAGCCGATCGAGGATTTCGATGCGGTTATCGCCGCCAATCTGCGCGGCGTATTCCTCACCGCGCGAGAAGGCGCGCGGCGGCTCATTGCGGACGGTAGTGCCGAGCGCGAGCACGGCCGGATCGTGCTGATCTCCTCGATCACCGCAAACGTCGTGGATGGGGGACTTTCCGCCTATAGCGCGTCCAAGGCCGCGATCGTGCAGATGGGCAAGGTGCTGGCAAAGGAATGGGTACGGAAGGGAGTCAACGTCAACATGCTCTGTCCCGGCTATACCATGACCGAGATCAACCGTCCGTGGTTCGAAACCGAGGCAGGACAGCGCCAGATTGCCGCGTTCAACCGCCGCCGTCTCATGAATGATGAGAGCATCGACGCGCCGCTGATCTTTTTATGCTCGGATGCCGCCAGGGGTGTAACCGGAGCTACTTTAACCGTCGATGACGGGCAGTCGCTGTGAGGCGTCGAACCGCTCATCGCGTGGAGGCAGAATATGGCTGAAGCCTATATCGTCGATGCCGTTCGTACCGCCGGTGGCCGCCGCAACGGCCGCCTGGCAGGGGTGCATCCCAATGATTTGGGCGCGATCGTGCTGGATGCGCTGGTCGGGCGGACCGGCATCGACCCTGCCGCGATCGAAGATGTGATCATGGGCTGCGTTAGCCAGGCCGGCGAACAGGCCAATCATATCGGGCGGTTTGCGGTGCTGGCCTCCAGTCTGCCGGTATCGGTTCCGGCGGTGACGATCGACCGACAATGCGGTTCTTCGCAGCAGGCGGTGCAATTTGCAGCACAGGCGGTGCTGTCCGGAACCCAGGATGTGGTCATCGCGGCCGGTGTCGAAAGCATGTCGCGCGTACCGATGGGATCGCCGGCCGGGGACGCCAGGTTCCTGAGCGACGCAGTGCTTAAGCGATTCGGCGTCGAGGGGTTCAGCCAATTCGGCAGTGCGGAAACGATCGCGCAAAAAAATGGCTTGTCCCGCGAAATCGTGGACGCGTTTGCGCTCGCCAGTCAGCGGCGGGCCGGCGCGGCGATCAACAATGGGGCTTTCGACGCCGAGATCGTGCCGGTCGAGATCACCCTGCCTGACGGAACCCGCGATTTCCACCGACGCGACGAAGGCGTGCGGCTCGACGCGTCGGCAGAATCGCTGGCCGCGCTAAGGCCGCTGGTCGAAGGCGGGGTGATCACCGCCGGCAATGCCAGCCAGATTTGCGACGGATCGTCAGCGGTGCTGATCGTATCCGAACGGGCGCTCAAAACGCATGGTTTGACGCCGATGGCGCGGATCGCCCATGTCAGCGTTACCGCCGGCGATCCGATAAATCTGCTGGAAGAGCCGCTCTACGCGACCGAACAGGCGCTGCGCCGCGCGGGAATGAAAATCGATGACATCGACTTGTTCGAAGTGAACGAGGCGTTCGCGCCCATTCCGCTCGCCTGGCTGAGATATCTGGATGCCGATCCGGAAAAACTCAACGTCAATGGCGGCGCGATTGCGCTGGGCCATCCGTTGGGGGCATCTGGAACCAAGCTGATGGCGACGCTGGTCCATGCCTTGCAGGCGCGCGGTGCGCGCTACGGGCTCCAAACCATGTGCGAGGGCGGCGGGCAGGCGAACGTGACCATCCTCGAGGCGTTGTAATTGCCCACCGCTTCGGCCAATTGAACCGGCGGTCTGCACAACGCGCCGGCGTGCCTGTTGGCAAATCGAAGTGGAGACAATCATGGTCAAATCGCATGCACAGCAGCCGTCATTGGCCAACCACGCTCACCATGGCATGGATGCGATCGTGAGAATTCCCAAGACCGCAGAGATCGTTGCCGATCAGATCCGCAAACGCATCGTTCGCGGCGAGTTGAAGGACGGTGACTTCCTCCCACCCGAAGGCCAATTGATGGGGGGGTTGAATATTTCCCGCCCGACCGTGCGCGAGGCATTCCGCATCCTGGAAGCGGAAAAGCTGATCAGCATTGCCCGCGGTTCGCGCACGGGCGCCAGGGTGCATGCCCCCCAAGTCAGCAGCGTTACGCGCTATGCAGGTTATGTGCTTCAATCGGACGGCACGACGATCGGCGATATCTACGATGCCAGGCTGGCGATCGAGCCGTTCGTGGCCGGATTGCTCGCCCGCAAGAGGTCTGACGACGCGGTCGATCGGTTGCAAGCCGAAGTCCGGCGGCTGACCACTATGGTCGAAGATGCGCGCTATGCCGATTTCATGGTCGGCATCGCCGATTTTCACCGGCTGCTGATCGCTTTGGGCGGCAATCGGACGTTGCTGTTTCTCTACGCCCTGCTGCAAGGCGTCGTCGAGCGCCACCAGGTCGAAGTGCTGTCGCGCAGCGCGGCTGACGCCACCGCACATCGGGATCAATCGATGCGCGGCATCCGCTCTTTCCACAAGCTGATCGAGCTGATCGAAACCGGCAACGCCGCCGGCGCGGAGCTCCATTGGCGCCTGCATATCGCCAACGCCAACAAGATCTGGGTGGTGCCGAACGATGTCAACCGGGTGATCGACGCGCTTGACTGAGAGACGAGTCTGCTTGACTTGTTTTACCTAGTATACCAGGATGGCGGCTCACAAAGCAGGGGAGGCTGGCGGATGGACGAACAAACTGCGTCGGCAGAGGTGCTGGTGCAGGACATGGACGGCGTTCGCACGATCATGCTCAATCGGCCGCACCGCCTGAATGCGCTGACGCCGTCAATGATGACCTTGCTCGCCGAGACGATCCGCCTGAGCGCAAGCGATCCGCAGGTCGGCTGCGTCGTGCTGACCGGCGCCGGGCGCGGCTTTTGTGCCGGCGGCGACTTGAAGGACGGCGGCGAACGCTTTAGCGTCAATCCGGAACTGGGTGGCCGGACCGAGCAGGGCTTTGACCGCCTGCGCGGGTTCTATGAATCGTCGCGGCTGTTGCATGACATGGCTAAGCCGACGATCGCGCTGGTCAACGGGCCGGTCGCCGGGGCTGGCATCGGCCTGATCGGCGCGTGCGACTTGCGCTTTGCAAGCGCTTCAGCAACATTCCTGTCAGCCTTCGATCGCATTGGCGCCGGTGGGGATTTCGGCGCCACATGGTTCTGGACGAAGATCCTGGGAACCGGCCGGGCACGCGAGTTGCTGTTGCTCGGCGAGAAACTGACCGCAGCGCAGGCGCTGGCCATAGGCGTCTATACTCGTCTCTACGACGACGATGCGCTGCTGGAGGCGACGATGGCCGCGGCGCGCCGGCTGGCCGATGGACCGCGCATGGGCTGGCGATATATGAAGGCCAATCTCAACATGGCCGAGGATGCAACCTTCGAAACTGCGCTCGACCATGAAGCGCTGAACATGGGGCTTTCCACCACCGCGACCGGCGCGATTGCGCGCGCGCAGCAGGGATAGGGCGATGGACTTGAGCTATGGCGCAGCGGCCGAGGCATTCCGCCGCGAAGTTCGCGCGTTTCTGGAGCAGCATTGGGCGGCCGCCGACCAGCGTCGACGTGTGCCGCAGTTTCGCGCCGCCGCAACCGAAGCAGGTTATCTATATCGCAGCATTCCAACGCGATTCGGGGGTTCGGAGCAGGACGCCGATGTACTGGCCGCGCAAGTCATTCGTGAGGAATTCGCCCGTGCTCGCGCCCCGATGGAGGTAGGCGGCAACGGCATGAACATGCTGGTGCCGACCCTGCTGGAGCATGGTACCGAAGCACAGCGCGAGCGCTTCATTCCGCCGACGATCGCGGGAACGTTCAAATGGGGTCAAGGGTATTCGGAACCCGGGACCGGGTCCGATCTTGCATCTGTCCATTTAAAAGGCGAACTGGTCGGCGGCCAGTGGGTACTGAATGGCCAGAAGACGTGGACTAGTCAAGGCGCGGAAGCCACGCACATGTTCGCCCTGGTGCGGACCGAGCCGCACCTGCCCAAGCATGAAGGCATTTCATACCTGCTGATCGACCTCGACCAAACCGGGGTGACCCGCAAACCGATCCGGCAAATGACCGGTGAGCAGGGCTTTTATGAATTTTTCTTCGACAACGCGGTGACCCCGGCCGACTGGCTGGTGGGCAAGCGCGGCGGGGGATGGCAGGTATCGCGCACTACCCTGAAACATGAGCGCGCATCCATAGCCTCAGCCGACCGGCTGGGCGGGCAATTCGCCAAACTGGTCGACCTTGCCCGGACCAGCGATCGGGGCGGCTTGCCGGCGATCCGTTCTCCACAGGTCCGCGATACTCTGGCGCGCATCGAGGGGCGCGTGCTGGCGCACCGTTATTCGTCACTACGCCTGCTGAGCCAGGCTGCCGCGCAGGATGATGCGGGACGGCTGGGATTGATGATGAAGCTGATGATGACCGAGATCGGCCACGATATCGCACGTCTGGCACAAGATCTGATCGCCGATGCCGGGTTGATCGAGCCCGCACCGCCGGAGACGCGTGGTCGCGGTCCGGAAAAATGGCTTGATCAGATCATGGGCGCGCTCGGCAATGCCATCGCCGGCGGCACGACCAATATCCAACGGACGATCATCGCCGAGCGCGGGCTTGGTCTGCCGCGCGACCTCGCCATGGAGCAGGATCGGTGAGGTTCCATCCGACGACCGAGCAGAACGCCATCGTCGATGCCGTCAGCGGCACGGTGGCGGATGCGATCGACGATGAACGCCTGATTCGATTTGTCGATGGCCAGGACGATATCGATCGGGAAAGCTGGGACGCGCTCATGGCGTTGGGCTGTGCGGGCTTGATGCTGCCCGAACGGCAGGGTGGTACCGGGCTTGGGCTTGTCGATCTGGCGATGGTGGTCGAGGCGGTGGGTGCCGCCGCGGCCCCCGGCCCGATCGTACAGCATCTGCTTGCCGTTTTGGCTATGGCCTGGGGCACAGCGGGAGCGGCAATGCCTGATCTCGACCGGATGATCAGCGGCGCGGAGGTCGCTACTCTGGCGCTGGGTGGCGGCTGGTTGCCACAGGATTGGACCGTCGTGTTCGATGGTGATCGGGTCTCCGGAACGGTAGACCTGGTTCCAGGCGGCAATGTGGCGCATAGCTTCGTGGTTGGGATCAGCGGAGGTGGCCTGGTCCTGGTCGAGGCGGCCGATCATGTCCGCCGCACCCCGGTGGCATCATCCGACCGCACGCGCCGCGCCGCCCATGTGACCTTTGAGAATAGTCCGGCGCGGCTGTTGCTGGCGCCTGGCGATGCCCGGGTGGCGCGTATCTTCGATGCGGCGCTGGTGCTGACAGCGGCGGATGCGCTGGGCGGCGCGCAACGCTGCCTGGACATGGCGGTCCGCTACGCCAGCGAGCGGCAGCAGTTCGGCCAGCCGATCGGGCGCTTCCAAGCGCTGAAACATCAGTTGGCCGAGCTGGCGGTTACCGTGGAATCGGCACGGGCACTGATGTGGTATGCCGCTTATGCCTGGGACGCCGAGTTGGACGATGCCCCTCGTGCCGCCGCGGTGGCCAAGGCTCATATCGCGGATTGCTTCGTGACGGTGGCGCGTGGGGCGGTGGAAGCGCATGGCGCGATTGGCTACACCTGGGAATACGGAATGAG
>CAXTOI010000089.1:0-6777 GCA_964245645.1 uncultured Novosphingobium sp.
ACGGTACCTCGACTCCGGCGGCTTCGATACTCTCCAACAGGCTCCGATCCGAAGGCACGTGCACGGCCAAGTTGGCGCGCGCCAGGAATACATCAAACGCTTCGCCCACGGGCGGCGCACTGAACTTCTCCCAGTGGATGTGGGTGTCCGGCCAGCCGGCGGCATTCTCGGTGTTGATCACCGGCGCGATGCCGCGATCGCCCTCGATCTGGGCGAGCAACCGAGCCGGACCGATGAAAGCGACACCGCCGGCCACCGCCAGCGCCAATGCAATGAACACGCGCGCCTTTGCGCTGGGCGGCCGCAACAGGCGATGTGGAGCATTGGGCAAGGTCATCTTGGAAACGGGGCCTTTTGCCCAAACACGCATGGAAATCCAAGCGGGAAAGCGTTAGGCGATGCGCATCATGCAGAACGATCCCGAGAACCGCGCCAACATCGCACCTTACAGTTACGCGCAAGCAGGTGTTTCGATCGCTGCGGGCAATGCGCTGGTCAAGGCCATCGCGCCGCTGGCCCGAGCCACTGCGCGCCCCGGCGCCGCCGCCGAACTCGGCGGCTTCGGCGGCTTTTTCGACCCGCGCGCGGCGGGTTACAAGGACCCGCTGCTGGTCGCTGCGAATGATGGCGTCGGCACCAAGGTCAAGCTGGCGATCGATCACGACCGGCACGACGCGATCGGCATCGACCTGGTCGCGATGTGCGTCAACGATCTGATCGTGCAAGGCGCCGAGCCCCTGTTCTTCCTCGATTATTTCGCTTGCTGCAAGCTCGACAACGGCATTGCCGAACGCGTCGTCGCCGGCATTGCAGAGGGCTGCCGGATCGCCGGATGCGCGCTGATCGGCGGCGAGACCGCCGAAATGCCGGGCATGTATGCCGCCGGCGACTATGATCTGGCCGGTTTCTGCGTCGGCGCCGTGGAGCGCGGCGAGCAATTGACCGGGGACCGGGTGGCAGTAGGCGATGTGCTGCTGGGGCTGGCCAGTTCCGGGGTGCATTCGAATGGCTATTCGCTCGTCCGCCGCCTCGCCGCCGACAAGGGCTGGAAGCTCGTACGCCCGGCGCTGTTCGCCCCTGACCGCCTGCTGATCGACCATCTGATCGAGCCGACCCGGATATACGTCAAAAGCCTGCTGCCGTTGATCCGGCCGCAAGACGATACGCCCGGACGCATCCACGCGCTGGCGCATATCACCGGCGGCGGCTTGCTGGAAAACGTGCCGCGGGTGCTGCCTGACGGCCTGCATGCCCACATTGACGCCGATCTCTGGCCGCAGCCGCGGCTGATGGCGTTCCTGCAGGCGCAAGGCCGGATCGAGCCCGAGGAAATGGCGCGCACGTTCAATTGCGGCGTCGGCATGGTGCTGGTGGTCGGCCCGGATGACGCGGCGGCGATGTTGCGTGATCTGGACGCGGCCGGGGAAAGGGCTTTCGTCATCGGCGAGGTCGCGGCGGGCGCCAGGGGCTGCACCGTGACCGGCAGCGGAGAAACCTGGGCGGCACGAGCGCCGTGGTCGGCGGTGCATCTTGGCTGAAGCCAGACCCGAACTCGGGTCTGGCTCCCGCGCCAGGGTCGCCGTGCTGATCTCGGGCGGCGGCAGCAATATGGCGGCGTTGCTTTATGCCAGCCGCGCGCCCGCCTGCCCTTACGAAATAGTTCTGGTCGCCAGCAACAATCCCGATTCAGCCGGGCTGAAACTTGCCGCAGCCGAAGGCATCGCCACTTTCGCGTTGCCGCACAGCGGCATGGCCCGCGCCGATCACGATCGGGCGATGGACGCCGCAATCCGCGCCAGCGGCGCGACCTTCGTGGCGCTGGCGGGCTATATGCGCATCCTCACGCCGGAGTTCGTCGGCGGCTGGGTGGGCCGCATGGTCAATATCCATCCCTCGCTGCTGCCCCGCTACAAGGGGCTCCACACCCACGAACGCGCTATCGCGGCCGGGGATGCGCATGGCGGCTGCTCGGTCCATCTGGTGACGGTGGAGCTCGACGACGGCCCGGTGCTGGGCCAGATCCCGGTGGCGGTCCTGTCCGGCGACAGTGCCACAGCGCTCGCCGCCCGCGTGCTCATCGCCGAGCATCAGCTTTATGCGCATTGCCTGTCCGCGCTGGTCTCGCAGGATCGCAACCCCGACTGGCTGGTAGAACGAGTCCGCGAACGCGCGCTCGCCCAGCCCCACGCCGAAGAAACCCTGTCACACGGCATGACCTGCTTCGGTATCAAGGCGGGCAAGAAGTTCGCCTATGTCAGCACCAATCACCACGGCGACGGTCGCATATCGCTGCTGGTCAAGATCACCGGCATAGACGAACAGGCCATGCTGATCGAACAGGACGACCGCCGCTACTACCGCCCCGCCTATTTCGGCGACGACTGGATCGCTATTCGGCTAGACCTGGGAGACACCGACTGGGACGGGATCGGCGACTGGCTGGCGCGCAGCTGGCGCAGCGTGGCGCCGCGCAAGCTGACAGCGTTACTGGATGCGGCAGATCAGTTCTGACCCGGCTCCTCCCGGAACGGCGACTAACGCTTAAATCTGCTAGCATTCAAGGGTGAAATCCTCAGCAAAAACGCCGGTCGCAATTTGGCATATTCGTAATTTTCTCATGACGGATCGGTGCCACATCGGCCTGCTTCGAGCAGGTATCCAAGTCTGCAGCACCACACAATCCGCTTGCTTTGGTACAGGCTTCGTTGTCACCTGCGGCCCGGTTGCAAGTTCGACGAGGTGTTGCATGAAGGCCCTTTCCATCTCGATGTTTGCAGCCCTGATGCTGACGCCCGCTCACGGTTGGGCGGCGGACGTGCCTGTCAACGAAACGGAGCTTCACATCGAAGCGATCGGATCGGTCACAGCGGATTCGGCCATTTATGACCTGACGGTCAGCGCCGGTGACCATGGCATTGCAGGATGCCAGGCTGCGATGGCCGATCTGGTTGCCAAAACGAAGGGCCGCCTGCTCTCGGTCGGCCTGCCCGCCAACGCGGTGACGCTAACCTCTTCGGCTTGCGAACCAGCCAGCGATGTCGATTGGCCAGTGAACGCATTCGCAAACAGCCAGACAATGCGGGGGGTGGAAACCGTGGTGGTGCCCGATACTGTCGTCGCTTCCGATGCAACGGCTGCCGCGACGATGGCGGCAAATGCCGCAGCGCGCGCTGGGCGCATCCAGGCGGAACGCGAAAAAATGAAACTTCCGTTGTTTGGCGGCAAACTGGCGGTCTCGGTCAAAGTGGCCGACTTGTCGAAATTGCCGGCCATCCAACGCGCAGTCGGTGGCTTGCAGTTCGGTTTTAACACCGGCCACACCGCTTACATCTTTAACCATCCCGGCGATGTGCAAGCAACGGCAGTGGTCGCCGCCTTGTCCAAAGCGCGCAAGGATGCCGACCTGATCGCAAGTGCTCTCGGCTGTCATGTGGTCCGAATTGCTCGGGTTTCCAATCACGCCGGGTCCCCCAGTTTGACCGACATCGTCAATCTGTTGGGTCAAATGAAAGGACCGGATGTCGAATGGACTCTTGCCGCGACTCACAGCGTCTCGATCGCGATGGATTTCGTTACCGCACCCAACTGACGCCGCTAATCCGGCATCATCAAGATAATGGGTAGCGGCTGGTCTCAAGGGAGCAATCGACGTCAAAGCGCCTTACTTGTATTCTTGACCCGCCTTCAACCCACGATCTCTTCCGGCTTGAAGAAGAAGGCAATCTCGGTTGCCGCGTTTTCTTCGCTGTCCGAGCCATGCACGCTATTGGCTTCGATCGATTCTGCCAGTTCCTTGCGGATGGTGCCGGCATCGGCGTTGGCGGGATTGGTCGCACCCATGATATCGCGGTTGCGCTTCACGGCGTCTTCGCCTTCGAGCACTTGCACCACGACCGGGCCGCTGGTCATGAAGCTGACGAGGTCGGCGAAGAACGGCCGTTCGCGGTGCACGCCGTAGAACTCCTCGGCTTGTGTCTGGCTGAGGTGGATACGCTTCGACGCGACCACGCGAAGTCCGGCTTCTTCGAGAAACTTGGTGACGGCTCCGGTCAGATTACGGCGCGTGGCGTCTGGCTTGATGATCGAAAAGGTGCGGGTCGCCATGATGGTTGTCCTTGAAGTGCTACGGATAAAGTGTTGATCGAGAATTACGCGGGGCGCCCCTAGCCGGGAATGCCTTGGCCGGCAAGTTTGAGGTAAGCTTCGCCTTTCCCGTTTTGCTGAGCTTGTCGAAGCACTGCCTTTGCTTGCCCCGACAAAAAGGAAGGCAGCCCTTCGACAAGCTCAGGGTAGACGGATCCGGGTCAAGGCCCCTCGACCCACTTGCCGCCTGCCTGCTTCCAGAACTTGCGCTCCACGGCATCCCTTTTGCCGAGCATCCGCCAGCATGCACGCGCCCCGGCCAGGGTAACCTCGTCGAACATCAGGAAGATCCGCGCAAATCCCTCTGCCTCGCGCCACAGCCCATCCGCCAGTGCCAGGAACCGGGCATCATTGGCAGGCACGATGTCGCCCGCAATCAGGATCGGCTGTCTCGCGTCATGTGCGCCGCCGGCCTGGCCATGCGCCAGAAAACTGTCAGGCAGTCGCGTCCACAGCGCTTCGCTGATGCGTCCGCGCTGGGCATCGTCGCCCGAGACGATCAGCAGCCGCTCGCCCGCGCTCAGGCTCGCGCGGGCAATTAGCGGCAAAGCAGTTTCGGCGGTGTCGCGGGACAATTGATAGAAATCGACCCGCATGTATCAAGCTCAGCCTTCCAGCGTGTTGCGCACCAGCCGGTCGAGCAGTCGCACGCCATAGCCGGTCGCGCCCTTTTCCCAGGTCGCGCCTGCCTTGTCCGCCCAGACCACGCCGGCGATATCGAGGTGCGCCCACGCCACGCCTTTATTGATGAAGCGCTGGATGAACTGAGCGGCGGTGATCGAGCCGGCGTAGCGGCCGCCGACATTTTTCATATCGGCGATCGGGCTGTCGACCAGCTTGTCGTAGGCCGGGCCCATCGGCAAGCGCCACAAGCGTTCGCCGGCGTCCTGCCCGGCATCGAACAATTGCGACGCCAACGCATCGTCATTGCTGAACAGCCCGGCATATTCGTCCGCCAGCGCGGCGATGATTGCGCCGGTCAGCGTGGCCAGGTCGATGATCCGCGCCGGCGAATAGGTCTTCTGCGCCCAGGTCAAGGCATCGCACAGCACCAGCCGCCCCTCGGCGTCGGTGTTGATCACCTCGATCGTCTGGCCGGACATCGACGTAACCACGTCGCCCGGGCGCTGAGCATTGGCATCGGGCATGTTCTCGACCAGCCCGCAGATGCCGACGATATGCGCCTTGGCCCCGCGCCGCGCCAACGCCAGCATCGCACCGGCCACCGCGCCCGCGCCGCCCATGTCCCACTTCATGTCTTCCATGCCGGCCGGCTGCTTGAGGCTGATGCCGCCCGAATCGAAGGTCACGCCCTTGCCGACGAACACGGTGGGCTGCTCGGCATCCGTCTCGCCCTTCCACTCCATCGCCAGCAGCCGCGCCTCGCGCGCCGAGCCCTGCGACACGCCGAGCAGCGCGCCCATGCCCAGTTCGCGCATCGCCGGCTCGTCGAGCACGGTGATAGTGATGCCGGTCCCTTCCAGCCGCGCCCGGCAGCGTTCCACGAAGCTTTCCGGATACAACACATTGGCCGGCTCGGTGACCAGTTCGCGGGTGAACTCGACGCCCTCGGCCAAGGCCGCTTCGATCGCCCAGGACGCCTCCGCGCCGTCCGGCGCACCGCGCACGACGATCTCGGTCAGCGAGACCTTCTGCTCGGGCTTCAGCGTGGTGCGATAGCTATCCTGGCGCCAGCCGCGCAATCGGGCGCCCAGCAGCAGCGCCGCCGTGCCCGTCGCCGACAAGCCCGAGCCGTGCAGATCGATGGTGAGACTGTCCGCGCCCGAGGTCAGATAGCGCGCCGTCAGCGCAGCGCCGGCCTTCTCCAATGCATGGCTGCGATCCTTGTCGCCGGCTTCGCCGATGCCGACCAGCACGGCTCGCTCAACCCCGGCGCCGCGCGTCACGAAGCCTTCCAGCAATTGCCCGACCTTGCCGGCAAAGCGCGCTGCCTTCACCGCCTCGGCCAGCACCGGCTCCAGATCGGTGGGCACCGCGTCCTGATCGACGATCCGCGCGACGATCGGCGCGTTGTCTGTTGAGCCCGATGTTTCATCGCGGCCGGTAGAAAATCGGATTTGCATGCAATCTCCAGACATCGGAAAGTCGTAGCGGCGGCGCGGCAGGTATCGGCGAAATCTGACGAGCGCTCGGGGGCTGAGGCGGATTGCAGTTAAGCACGGGCAGTGCAATAGGCAACCCATGCTCCCCGTGTCGCGGCCCGTGCCAGCTCTTTTCCCCTGCCGCATCCCCCTGCGCAGCCCTATGCGTCCGCAGCCGGGCGGCGCGATCCGTTCGCTGGCGGCCGTGCTGGCCGCTTGTCTGGCGGCGCAGGCCATGCCGGCGGCAGCCAGTGTCCTGGCGCCCCCCGATGCGATCGATATGCTGCGTCCTCACGGCCTGGGCGATCCGATCCGGACCAGTGCGGATCTTGGCCCGGCGCTGCCGACCATCGCCCCCTCGAATTCGCCGACCGCCGATGCCGGCCCGGTGGCCTTCCAGGCCGACCGTGCCGAATATGACGACCAGACCCAGATCCTGACCGCCACCGGCTCGGTGTTCCTGCAGCGGCAGGACCAGAGCGTGCGCGCCGCCACCGTCACCTGGAACCGCAAGACCGGCAAGATCCTGGCC
>CAXTOI010000089.1:6787-10416 GCA_964245645.1 uncultured Novosphingobium sp.
CGAACAACGGCGGCGAGATGGTTGAGACGGTCATCCGCATGGTCGACAAGAACGGCAACCAGCTCTTCACCAACCAGGTCGAATTGACCGATCAGTTCGATGTCGGGACGATGCAAAGCATGCTGCTCGCGCTGCGCGAAGGCGGGCGGCTGGCTGCCGACAGCGGCACGCGCGATGCCGCCGGGCGGATTACCCTGGACCACGCGGCTTATACCGGCTGCGCGGTCGTCAATCCCAAGGGCTGCGATGTCAAACCGAGCTGGCGCATCGACGCCAGCCGGGTGCTGTACGATCCCAATCGCAAGCTGATGCGGTTTTATCGCGCGCGGCTGATCCTGTTCGGGATCAAATTGCCTGCCTTGCCGGTGGTCATATCGATCGCCAGCGACGGGCGCGCCATCGGCGGGCTGCTCATTCCCAATTTCCGGCTATCGGCGGCTAACGGCGTCGAACTGGCGCTGCCCTATTATCAGCGGTTCGGCGATAACAAGGATCTCACCGTCACCGCTTCGGTGTTCACCAAGGTGCTGCCGATGGCCGAGGTCGAATGGCGGCAGCTGACCAGGGCCGGCGCCTATCAGATTACCGGCTATGCCACGAGCAGCTCGGCAATCCCGGTCGGCAGCGCGGATAATACAGCCGGAGCAGACGCACGAACCCGGCTGCGCGGCTATTTCGATACCAATGGCGAGTTCCAGCTGTCTCCCGAATGGGACATCAACTTTTCGGGTCGGATCGTTACCGATCGCACCTTCCTGGCGCGTTATTACATTTCCAACGACGATGAATTGCGCTCGACGGTGAAGGCCGAGCATATCGATGCCGACAGCTATTTCTCGATCACCGGCTGGGCGTTCCAGACGCTGCGGACCGGCGAGAGCCAGGGCCTGGTGCCGATCGCGCTGCCCGAGATCGACTATCGCCGCCGCATCGCCGATCCGCTGCTGGGCGGGGTGATCACGCTGCAGGCCAACAGCCTGGCGATCACCCGCTCGGCGGGGCAGGACACCCAGCGCGCCTTCGTCAGCGCTCGTTGGGATCTGCGCCGCATCACCCCGCTGGGCCAGGTCGTCGCGCTGACCGCGCTGGCCCAGGGCGATGCCTACCACTCCAGCGACAACAGCCTGACCACCACCGCCGTCTATCAGGGGCTGCCGGGCTGGCAGACACGCGCCTCGGTCACCGCGGCGGTGGACGTGACCTGGCCTCTGGTCGGCGCGGCGCTCGGCGGCACGCAGGTGATCACGCCGCATGTGCAACTGGTCCTCACACCGCCGACACCCAACCTCAGCATCCCCAATGAGGATTCGCGCGCCGTCGAACTCGAGGACGACAATTTGTTCGCGCTGAACCGCTTCCCCGGCTATGACCGGATCGAGGATGGCGGCCGCGTGACCTATGGCTTCGATTACCAGCTGGACCGCCCCAGCCTGCGTGCCACCGCCAATCTCGGCCAGTCCTACCGCTTCACCGATAATGACACACCGCTGCCCCCCGGCACCGGGCTGACCGACCAGTTGTCCGATTATGTCGGGCGGGTCGAGCTGCGCTACCGCGATTTCCTGACCTTTACCGAACGGTTCCGCATCGACAAATCCAGCTTCACGGTCCACCGCAACGAAGTCGATGCCACGATCGGCAGCGAACGCACCTATTTCGAACTCGGCTATCTGCGCCTCAACCGCGAGACTGCATTCAGCCTGGAGGATCTGCAGGACAGCAACGAATTGCGCGCCGCCGGGCGCATCGCCATCGGGCCATACTGGTCGGCGTTCGGCTCGGGCGTGTTCGACCTCAGCCGGAGCAACCTGGTCTCCGGCCAGCCCAGCTCGGCCTTCCAGCCGCTGCGCACGCGGCTCGGCGTGGCCTACCGCAGCGATTGCCTCGAACTCGATGCCACCTACCGCCGCGACTACATCACCATCGGCGATGCCGTGCAAGGGACCAGCTTCATGCTGCACCTGTCGTTGAAGCATCTCGGGCTGCGTTAGAGTATTTGCGACTGCCGTCGAGCCGGTGCCGGCCCGCTCCCCGGCCGGGCGCCGAACGGTAGCGCCAACTAACGTTGGCATCGCCGGACAAACAGGCTATCGCGGCGCCGAACAGATGCCGGTCTCCGGCCAATGGGTAAACTCAGCTTTGGTTAAGATGGCTGGTCCAACAAGGATCGGCCACGCACCCGCATCGGCGGGCCGCAGACAGGATCGACGTTACGGTGATAAAGCAGTTTCGGGCGACAATTCCGGCACATATTGCGCGTGCGAGCGGCATGGGCGCCGCCCTGCTCGCGCTGGCCGGCCCGGGAACCGTCAGCGGCGCACGGGCGCAGGACGCGCCGCCTGCCCAGGCGCAGGAAGAATCGCCCGTGCAGGAATCCGCGCAAGGGGCGATCATCATCCCCAATGATATCACCATGTTCGGCCATGCCAGCCCTAACGTTCGCCGGCCCACCGCGGTGATCAACGGCGATATCGTCACTGGCACCGATGTCGAACAACGGCTGGCGCTGACCCTTTCGGCCAACAACAACAAGGTCAGTCCCGAAGAAACCGAACGGCTGCGGCTGCAGATACTGCGCAATCTGATCGATGAGACGCTGCAGATCCAGGAAGCGCGAACCGCCGAAGTCGATGTCTCCGATCAGGACGTGAATGACGCCTATACCCGTGTCGCCGAGCAGAATTTCCACCAGACCGTACCCAAGCTCGACGCTTATCTGCTGCAGATCGGCTCGTCGCCGGATTCGCTCAGGCGCCAGATCAGGGGCGAACTGGCCTGGCAGCGCGTCCTGCGCCGCAACGTGCAGCCCTTCGTCAATGTCAGCCAGGGCGAAGTGACCGAACTGCTCGATCATATGAAGGCGTCGAAGGGCACCGAGGAATACCGCATCGGCGAGATCTATCTGTCGGCCACCCCGGAAAACGAGGCGGCGGTTGCGGCCAATGCCAAACGGATCATGGATCAGGTGCGCCAGGGCGGCAGCTTCGTCGCTTATGCGCGCCAATATTCAGAGGCGTCGACCGCAGCGGTCGGCGGCGATCTCGGCTGGATTCGGCTGGCGCAACTGCCCACCGAACTGGCGACCGCAGCGCGCGACCTGAATCCGGGGCAACTGGTCGGGCCGATCGAGATACGCGGCGGCTTTTCCATCCTGCTGCTGATCGACAAGCGCCAGATCCTCACCGCCGATCCGCGCGACGCCCTGCTGGCGTTGAAACAGATTTCGCTCACCCTGCCCGCCAACGACAAACCGGCCGAGGCCACCAAACTGGCGACGGACTTTGCTGCGGCGATGAAAACCGCACATGGCTGCGGCGGCGTGGACGTGGTCGCCGCCAAATACGGTGCAACCGTCGTCGCCAACGATCAGATCAAGGGTCGCGACTTGCCGGCCGCGTTGCAGCAATCGATCCTGGCGCTGTCGGTGGGCGAAGCGACCCCGCCGTTCGGTTCGCTGACCGACGGCGTGCGCGTGCTGATGCTGTGCGGCCGCGACGATCCCAAGGCCGACAATGGCCCCAGCTTCGACGATCTGATGTCGCAGATGGAAGACGACCGCGTCAACAAGCGCGCGCAGATGTACCTGCGAGATCTGCGCCGCGATGCCATCATCGACTATAATTGACCGC
>CAXTOI010000090.1:0-10398 GCA_964245645.1 uncultured Novosphingobium sp.
GGGCGCATGTTACAGCTGGGCGGCGGGGACGAGGGGGCGTACGGCGGCGGCGCTTGCCTGTCGAGCCAGCGCATCGATACGGACCGCGTCATCCGGCCGCCGGCGCTGGAACAGCGCGATGTACCCACGCGAGCCATACACTCCCGTCAGGTCCGCAAGCGCTGCCAGGTTTGCCTCGTCTGCCTCATGCGGCAGCAGGATGGCGATGATCCCTTGCGACCATGGCGCGAGGTCATGCCAATGCAGCAGACAACCCCCCTTCCCTGCCCGCGTCTTGCCGATGGTCAGCAGCCGCGTGACCCGCGACCAGGCGGGGCGATCGGTCGGATAAAGGATCAAGCGGCGCCCGCAGGCCAAGTCGATGCGTGTGCCGGCGATCGAGCGGACGCCGGTCGCCTTTTGTGCCTCCCAGGCGCGCACGACCCCGGCGACCGTGCCGATGTCACTGACCCCGATCGCGGAATAGCCCAGCACCGCAGCCGCAGCGAACAACTCGTCCGGGCTCGATGCGCCGCGCAGCAGCGAGAAATGCGTGAGCACCTGGAGTTCGACGTAAGGCGCGGTCACGCGAACACGCCGTGGATCCACCAGCTCAGATCGCCGGTATCGTCATCCGTCCCGTCGCCGCGGCGGAAGATCCAGAACCGGCCGCCGGCTTCGTTTTCAACTCGGTAGTAATCCCGCACCGCCCAGAGCTCTGCATCGCGCCGCCACCATTCGCCGTGGATCCGCTCGGGGCCATCGCCGGCAACAACCTTGTGGGATATGCCCCGCCATTCAAAGCGGCGCGGCGGGTGGTCGGGCAGCAAGGCGATGACCCCCCACAGCGGCTCGGGCCTGGCAAACAGCCGCACCGGCCGCTGCCATTGCGGCCAACCGGCAGGTGCTTCCAATGGATCGGCGCGCGTGACTGCTCGCTCGGGCACATGGCTCGGCACCGGCGCGATCCGAAACACGGCGCTCGCACCGATGCGGCCGGCAACGACATCGACCAGGCGCGCGGGATCGCGCACCAGTACCTCACCAGCTAGTACCGCGCCCAGGTCTACGGCAACCAGCGGTTCGGTATGTGGCGCCACTAGCGTGAACTGCTCCAGGCCCATGCCGGGATCGATGCGCTCGATCTTGAGCTTGAGCAGCCGCAAAAGATGGGGAACTTCGCGGGTGGGCCGCGAGGTACCGATCGCAATCGTCTGCTGCGTACCATCGACACACAGCCCCGAAAGGCGCAACGACCGTGCGCCGAGGCCCCTCGCCCGCAGCACTTCGGCCAGATCGCCGAGCAGGTCTTCCATGACCTGGGCGATGGCATCGGCGGTGACGATCGGCTCGAGCAGCCGGCGCTCGGCAGCGGGCATTTGCGGATCTGTGCGCGGGGTTATGGGTTCAGCCACGCCGCCGAGCGCCTGGTCGAGCCGGGTGAGCGCGGGCAAGCCAAGCCGCCGGGCTAGCGGTGCGCGCGCGACGGGGAGAAGATCAGCGATGGTCTCGAAACCAAACCGCTTGGCAGCGCTGAGCGCGGTGTCGCTCAGACGAAGCGCGGCAACCGGTAGCGGCCCTATCGCTCGGATCGTGTCGCCACAAGGCACGATCGTGAGATCTTCCCGGCCAAACCGGGCGAGCGCGTGGGCGGCGCCGGCGGTGTCGGCGACCGCGACGCGCGCCGTAAAGCCCGCCCGTTGGCAAAAGGCGCGCAGGCGCTGGCAGAAGCGTTCTTCGCCGCCATGGAGGTGATCGCAGCCGGTCAGATCAAGCCACAGGCCATCGGTTGGCGTTGCCGCGGCAATCGGCGACCAACGCCTCACGGCAAGCAGCGCCAGGCGGTCGAGCAGGGCTGCGTCGGCTTCCGGCTCAGCGGGACGAATGTCGAGATCCGAGACCAGTGCGCGCGCATGGGTGGCAGCCATGCCGACATGGATGCCAAGGCGGCTCGCGGCGGCGCATGCGGCCACCACTTCCTCGCGGCGCCCAACTTTGCCGACAAGCGCGAGCGGCGGGTGAGCGGCCGCAAGCATTGCCGCGTCTACGGGCGGTCGCAGGACCGGTGCGGGCGCTTTATACGGATGGCTGGCCGCTTCCGATCGACGACCGAGTTCGTGCATCGGCGGCTGCGCGTGCAGCGGCAGCGCGGCGATCTGCTGCTCAACGCCGGCCTTGGTCGACGATTGCGCCTGCGCCCACCGCGCACCCGGCCGCCAGCCGCCACCCCGCGGCACCGCGCAGGCGCCAGGTTCGTCGTCGACTGGAAGTTGGAGCGGTGCCGCCCTAGGCCGCGGCATGGCGTGCCGGTCCAGCCGTCTCAGCCGCTCGATGGCCAAGTGCGGCAGGAACAGCGAGACAACCCGTCTCATCGCACCCCTCCACGATCAAGGAAAAAGCAGCGCCGCTACGTTGGCGAGCAAGTTCGACTAACCAGCGCGCACGCCCGACGCCGGCAACGCTGAGCCGCTGCGATGGGGCACTGGCGATCCGCCAACGCGTCCAGGCGGCCGATGGTTGGCCCAGCGGGTCCTGCTCGCGACCCCGCCAGCGCCGCAGGAGCAGCACCGGGATATCGGCGTCGGCCGCCACCAGCTGAAGCCGCCGGGTGGCGACCATCGACACCTTTGCCGCTTCAGCAACCACCGCCACCGGCGTTCCGTCCCGAACGGCGTCCTCGACGATGGCCAGCAGCGTGGCATCGTCCCTGGGCTGAGCGTAGACGACATGGGCCGGCGACAACCCGGCTTGCGCCAGACCCGGTGCATAAAGATCGTTCCGGCAACTTGCCCATAGCACCGGGCCGCCGTTGCTGCGCGCCTCGCGCGCGGCGATACCGGCAATAAACAGCGTCGCCGCAGCATCATCGACCAATGAGCAGGTCCGTGGTGCGATTTCATGCAGAGCTCCAGCTTTGAGCCCTCCCCCGTTCAAACGGCTGTCCAGACCGACAAAACCGAATGGCAGCATGCGATAATCGGCAAGCTGCGTCGCGCAGGTTCGCAAACGGGCTAAGCTCTGCGGAAGGGACTCGACGGCAGCGGACATTAGGCAAGACTCGATATGTTCGCCTTATGTTCCGTTACTGGCGTGCATCGGTCAACGTGTTTATGTCCCGCCGGTTGGACTCTTTTCGCTTGACGGCCGGACGGTATGGGGTGGGCTAAGGTCTGGAGATGAACAAGATCAGCGGAAACAACTGGCTGCGTCATAACGGCACTGCTTTTGCAGAATATGAGGCCGGAGAAGGCCTGGCGGTGGCGTGACGGTTGGTCCTCTGGTAACCCGCGCCATCGCGTGGTGGGTCGTCGCTATCCAACCTGCTCTACATTAAAGCTTCCGGCTGGAAGCATCTTGAGGACCGACTTGGCGGGAATGGTGGGGTCGAGCCAGTCGGCCCAGTCCGCTCGATCAAGGATCGCGATCTGTCGGTCGTGGTAGGGCTGGATGTCTGGACCCGGCGCCATGGTCAGCATCGTGAACGCCTCGCCCACGTCGGGACTGTTTCGCCAGACGCCTGCAATACAGAACCATGGCTCACTTTTTTTGGTGAAGAGCCACTTGTCCTTCCGCTTCTTCTTCGGATCGTCTGGCGTCGTAAATTCATAGAAGCCATCGGCCAGGATCAGGCACCTTCCGCTCGTAAATTCCCGCCCGTCCGACCTGAAGTTGTAAACAGGCTTTTTTGACGGCCCCGGCCAACTCCAGCGACGCTGCACGAGGTCGCCGCTGCCGCGATTGCTGGTAGCGGTGCGGACGATCGGCGCTGGCTCGGTGATCTTGATGTCGCTGCGGGGTGAAAGGTTCGGAACGCCTTCCGAAAACTCGATCGTGATTTTCAGATCCTGGAAGTCTTCGATGATGGAGGCCATGTCCACCAACAATCGGTAGTCATTGCACATCGCGTTTCCGATCCACCCCGATCTACCCTGCGTAGCTTCCGTCATGAGCAATGCAAGCAAGGCGTTACAATGATCGCCGAATCAGTTTTTTACGTGACTCCCGTGCCCTTCCGTTTGGGTTCGTCAACATATCGGTCTTTGCCAGCACGAGCCGCGGATTCAAGAACACGACACAGACTTTTACATAACAAACTTGTGGACTGAATGAGTTAAGTTGCATAGACGATTGACATCGTTCAAATGTGCTAATCGGACCTGACATGCATTCAGAAGTTACCAGGATTGCCGAAATGGCTCAAGCTGGTGAGCGAATGATAGAGCGATTGCGACGCCAGGCTTTTTTGCCGGACAGCCGTAAAGGACTCACAATTCGATTCGGAATTGCTGAGGCCGCCGCTCTCTTACGCTGCTCTACGAATCGCATACGAATGGCGGAGGATGACGGGCGGCTCCCTCCTCCCCCAGCCACGGAAAATGGCCGTCGCCCCGGGTATGGTATCGAGGATTTGCTAAATATGCGCGCCGTGCTGGGGGCCTCCCCTGCCCGCGCGGCACTCGACAAACCCGCGATTATCGCGGTCCAAAACTTTAAGGGTGGTGTCGGCAAGTCGACAGTTACCACTCACCTTGCCCACTTTTTCGCTGTTCAAGGCTATCGCGTGCTGGTGGTTGATTGTGACAGCCAAGCAACAACAACGACACTGTTTGGGTTCAATCCACATTTCAACATCACCCGCGAGCAGACGCTTTACCCGTATCTATCAATCGAACCGACCCAGACTGACCTGCTCTATGCGGTGCAAAAGACACCTTGGCCTAACGTTGACCTGATTCCTTCAAACTTGGAACTATTTGACGTCGAGTACGAGATGGCAGCCTCCGGCGCGGACGGTGGCAGCGTGCTCGCCTCGCGCTTCCGGAAGCTGAAGCAAGGCCTTCAGGATCTCGCGCGGAACTACGACGTTGTAATACTCGATCCACCACCTGCGCTGGGCACCATATCGCTTGCCGTCATGCAGGCGGCAAATTCGCTGATTGTGCCGCTTGCGGCAACAACGCCCGACTTCTGCTCAACTGTGCAATTTCTTTCTATGATGGATCAAGTGACCGGCCAGCTTGCACAGGCTGGGATCTCGGTAGAGTACGATTTTGTCCGACTCTTATGCTCCAAGTTCGACGGAAATGATCCTAGCCACGCCATGGTGCGGCAGATCATGGAGCAAACCTTCGGCCCTGCTTTGCTGCCCGTGCCCATTCTTGAAAGCGCGGAAATAAGCCACGCCAGCCTTCGAATGATGACCGTCTACGAATTAGACAAACCAATCGGTACGCCGCGCACGCACAAGCGTTGCCGCGCTAATCTTGATGAGGCGATGGGCCAGATCGAAGCACTCATTCGCCGGGGGTGGGGGGTAGCTGTACCCGCGAGCGAGATGGAAGTGGTGAATGCGGCTTGAGGTTCCTTTCTTATTTAGCTATGTTGCTAGTTTGTTCTCATTATCAGCAGAAGTGGGAGGTCGCGCCTGATGGCAAAAAAGCAGGGTGACTATTTGGCCGGGTTGCTTGCCGATGATCGCGAAGCTGCAACAGCGACTGCGCAGGACCTATCGGGGCCGGCCGCGTCGCACCTTCCTGCTGTGGATCGGGCAAGTTCTCGTGCGGGGCTATCCCTGCTGGGTCGGGAAAATGCTCTCGCGCGGGTAGCAAACGGCGAAGTGCGGCAAATTACTCAATTGCTGCTAGACCCTGCTCGAGTTCGGGTCTGGAGCGGGAACGCCCGCGTGCAGGGACAGCTTAGCGAAACGAATTGCCGTGATCTGATAGATTCGTTTGTTGCTGAGGGAGGTCAAAAAATCCCTGCCGTAGTCCGCCGTATCGACGCTGATCCTGCGCACGACTATGAACTGATTGCCGGTACGCGGCGCCATTTTGCGGTCAGTTGGCTTCGTGCCAATTCATACCCAGAAATCAGGCTGCTGGCTCAAGTCGCAGACCTAGATGATGAGGCGGCCTTCCGCCTTGCTGACATTGAAAACCGCGCCCGTAAGGATATTTCGGACATAGAGCGAGCACGCAATTATGCAGCTGCGCTGGGAAGTCACTATGGTGACAGAGCAGTTCGTATGGCGGAACGACTTAAACTTTCCAAGGGCTGGCTGTCAAAAATGCTCAAGGCAGCAACGATCCCTGATGGCGTTCTCGCAGCGTTCGCCGACTGGCGCGAGCTTACGCTGAATCCAGCTTATAAGCTTGCCATCGCGCTTGACGACAAGGCGCGGTCAAAAGCAATCCAGGCTGAAGCAAGGTCGATTGTTGCTGAAAATGCAAAGCAAATAAGCAGCGGCGCACCTGCCATTCTCGGCTCGCATGTTTTGGCCCGACTGTTGGCAGCAACCGCTGTTTCCACGCCTCTCGCAAAGGCTTTTAATTTCGAGGTGCGCGGGTCACATGGTCGTCCAATTGTGGTCGTGAAGGGCGTGAACCGCCAAGGTGTCACCTTGCATCTTCCCAACGCCAGCGGTGCCGACGATGACCAAATAGCTGACGCCATCCGCAAGGTGATGGAAGCGTTGCGAGAAGATGGGATTACAGTGCAATAATGCCCTGGCGCATCTTCATGTTGGAAAAGTTTCCTCGGGGAAACTTTTACGCGAGGCGTCCATGAGCCACGTGCGCAAGCAGTCCGTTAGCGAGCAGTTTGATCTGTTTCTACCCTATATTGCCGACCTGAGTTTTCGCGACCAACGCGAGATGATGGAGCGCCCATTCTTCTCGCTCGCCAAAACCAAGCGAGCCAAGCCGATCGATTACACCAGTCCTGATGGCAAGCTGTGGGTCCATGTTAGTGCTAACCCCGATTACGGCATGGCCACAATCTGGGATGCCGACGTTCTGATTTACTGTGCCTCAATGCTGGCTGACATGGCGCGACGCGGCGCTAACGAGATACCGCGCAAGCTCCACATTATGCCCTACGATCTTTTACGTGCTATTGGCCGCCCAGTAACTGGCCGCGCTTACGAGCTCCTAGGGCAAGCGCTGGATCGGCTAGTCTCGACTACGATTAAGACCAACATCCGAGCGGAGAACCGCCGGGAGGCCACCTTCAGTTGGCTGGATGGATGGACCCAATTGGTCGATGAGCGCACCGAGCGGTCGAAGGGCATGACTCTCGAGTTGTCTAACTGGTTTTACGAAGGCGTGCTGATGAAGGGCGGGGTGCTCGCTATCGATCGCGCATATTTTGACATCAGCGGCGGACGCGAGCGGTGGCTTTACAAAGTCGCTCGTAAGCACGCCGGCGGGGCAGGGGAGGCGGGATTTGCTATCGCCATGACAACGCTGTTCGAAAAAAGTGGTGCGGAGGGCGAATATCGGCGCTTCAAATTTGAAATCCTCAAATTGGCCGACAAGAACGCTTTGCCAGGCTATCGACTGACTATCGAGCAGGCGGTCCACGGGAACGAGCCCGTACTCAGGATGCGCCGCGACGATACCAAGGGAGACTCACTCGCATTTGCTGGCGGTGACCTAAATATCGAGAGTGAAAAAGTTTCCTCCAGGAAACTTCCCGATACTAAGCCTGCTGCGCTGAAAAAACCTCCGGCGGAACCTGGGGTCCTGATTGATGCCAGCGCGCTTATCCGCCGCTCACTGAATGGTCTAACTGACGCAGCCACTCGGGGCTTCATGACCGATGAAACCATAAATTTGCTTCGTTCTGAATGTCCAGGCTGGGACCTATACACCCTTCACGGAGAATTTGAGGCCTGGATCAAAGCCTCCACCGATCGAACCCCCGCCAATTGGCAAAAAGCCTTCATCGGATGGGTGCGTCGCCACCATGACAAACATCGGCATGAATTAAGGGGTTAGACGTCCGCCCTTTCGCCAATCGGAAGCCGACAACAACCGACCTAATGTCGAATTAACGCAAGCGCGCTTCAGCGCAAATTTGTTGCGTGGTGACCGAATTTTCGCACGAATTTGATGCGGTAACGACGCTAAGCCGGCCAACGCCTTTGGCGGCTACGTTCCTGAAGTGTCGTGCGGAGCCGTGAAAGACCTCGACCGTAGCTCTTTAGCTGGTCCGATTGAAGGAGTTAAAGGCGGACCACTCAGAAACTGATTCATTCCAGGCGCTCTTTTGCTCCCTACTGCTACTCTTTCGACACATCAGGAACGTAGCCGCCAAAACGTTCGATCCTTCGGGAACGGATTAACGACACATCCGGAACGGATGGAGCGACACAACAGGAACGATGGGTCGATCCTTCAGGAACGTGACCGCATTCGCGACTCGCCTTTTCATGGCGTTTCAGCGCCATCTCGCAGCGCTTAACTATTTAACATTCAAAAATAACCGTCTAACATTTTGTGATGCTTTTTTGAGATTTTTGAAAACGGAAGGCCTGATGCTAATTAAACCAGTAATATGGCTGTAGAACGTTAGGTTCGCCACGTGGTCTACGTAAGGGCTTCAGGACGCAGACAAAGGCTCGATCCTAGTCGGCGAACGAACTGACTAATCCGTTCGGGTTGCCCTGAAAGAACCGCAGAGCACTGCAGAGGGGCGCAAGCTATATTGGCTCATCAAACCCAGGTTTCCGCGCTGTAAGGTGCCTTCCCGGGATGGTCGTTTTGGCAAGGATGAGCTTTGCAACCCGCCTAAACAGAATGGTCCTGATCCGTTGCATCTACTTCGACGCCGAGACGGGCCAGCACCGCGTCGATATTGGCCATCGAGGAGTTATACTCCGCGACAGCCGCACTCGAAAACAGGAGAGGGGCGACAGCCTGGTCGGGAGTTGGCTCGGGCTTCGGTGCCGGGCAAATGGCATAGAGGTGAACGCCGCCAACCGTGCTGCGATCAAGGATGCCGCTGTTGTCAAGGATTGTAAGCATGTTGCTAACCCCCAACCTGGTCGCGCTTAAAATGGTTGCGAGCTGGGATGAGCGCAGGGCGCCGAACCCGGCAAGATGCTGGAACATCATCGGTACCCGCGACGTGCTGCGCCGATCTGCCATTACCGTCTTCAACTGGTCCGCTTGGCCGCGGGCTTCATCAAGATGCTGGCAGAGTTGCGCTGCCAAATCGCGCAGCGCGGACGCACGGATGATGCGTGCTGCATCATCGTTTTCGTCGACGAGGGCATCGAGCCGGATCAATCCGATCAACGGTAAGGCGAGGGAGATGAGCCCCGCCGCGTGCAGATGCTCGCCATAGAGTAGTTCGATGGCCCAGCGCGGCGAGGGGGCAGGGGCTCGCTCCAGGACAATCAGCCAGTCACCAAGCGTGATGGGCACGTGATCGCGCCCACCCGGTGCGAAAGTTGTACTCCCTGCCACAGCATCATGCAGCTGCGCCAGCATCGAAAAGGGCAGGGGGGAGGGCTGTGGCGCAAGCGGACCGAGCAGCGCACGCGCATCAATGATCAGCGCTTGCGCGTCGCTATGAGCCGACGCGAAGTCGCCATCCTCGAAGGCGAGCAAGGCTGACCGCATGCGCATCGCGACAGTAGCGAGCGCCGGCCAGCTGCTGTGACCAAGCGCGGTCAGGATGGTGATCGCTATCGGACGCGGCGGGCGAAGCGGGGTGGCTGGTCGATCGGCCGGATCGGTGAGCGTGGTCAGCCCAGCAAACCAGGCCGAGAACCGCGCGGCGGTGAAGGCGTGACCTTCCTGGTGCAGCGCGCCGACCAACGTCTCGCGCAGCAGTCGCGCGGCCAGGATCCGCTCGGCGGCGAGCGGGAAGTTCCGCAGCATCCCGTCAAGCCGGCCCAGTGCCAGCCCGGCTTCCGCTTCGGCGGCGTTGGCGTCCTGGGAATGGTCAAATGGTGGCGAGGAGTGCATTTTGCCTGTAAAATGGTTTGAATTCAGTGCATGTATATCTAACGCCATATTGATATACAACCTCTATAGCGGCGCGTTTGCGCACTATCGCTAATGGTATATTATCGATAGTGACTTGGCTCCGCAATGCGCGTATGGGCCGATTATGAGCCCAAATTCGCCCCAAAAGCGCGCGGCCCCCGCCGCTATACCCATGCAAGCCGCCGCAGGCGAAATCGTGGTGATCCGTTCGGCCGATGAAGCAGCGCTCCCATGTCGCCGGAGCGGCGGTGCCGTTGATCGTGTCAGCCAATTCGCCACATTGTTGTTCGATCTGGCGGGGCAGGGGACGGCGATTGATAGTCTTGCCTTCCGCAAGAGTTTGGAGGCGCGCGCGCCGGCAAGCATCAAGGCGCTCGCTAACGACCTGGCCTGTTATGCCCGATTTTGTGCCCGGGCACGGGGGCAGAGTTTGCCGTCGAGCGAAGCCCGGATCGTTGCCTATCTCGAGGATTGCGAGGCGCGCCAGTTGAAGCCGGCCTCGGTCAACCGGCGTATCGCCTCCCTCGCCGTCGCTCATGGCTTGCTGGACATGCCGAGCCCGACACGTGCGGTCGTGGTGCGTGATGCCATGCGTGGGTTTAGGCGCCGAGTCGATGTCACGCAGCGGCAGGCTGGCCCGCTG
>CAXTOI010000091.1:0-10095 GCA_964245645.1 uncultured Novosphingobium sp.
AAAAAAAAACACAAATATTTTGCCCCCCCCCCCCTATGGGGGGGGGTGGGGGGCCCCGGGCCCCCCAAGTCTTCTCTGCCTTCCTTGCTTTTCCATTAAACAGACAGGTCAAAGCTAAGGGCTGTTGGTAAATAGCTAGGAAAATAGACACCGATCAAGCCAGCGCGGGAAGCTTGTCCAGTAGCTTGTCGAGCGTGAGCGGATAGTCCCGCACCCGCACGCCGGTGGCGTTGTAAACGGCATTGGCCACGGCGGCACCGACCCCGCACAGGCCGAGCTCGCCAACTCCCTTGGCCTTCATCGGATTGGCCAGCGGGTCCGCCTCATCCAGGAAAACGACCTCCTGGTGGGGAATATCGGCGTGCACCGGCACCTCGTAAAGCGCCAGATCGTGGTTGATGAACAGCCCGAAGCGCTTGTCCACCGCGAGTTCTTCCATCAGCGCACCGCCGACGCCCATGGTCATCGCGCCGATCACCTGGCTACGCGCCGAGACGGGATTGATGATCCGCCCGGCAGCGCAGACCGCGAGCATTCGGCGCACGCGCGACACGCCGGTGTAGCGATCGACGCCGACCTCGACGAAGTGCGCGCCGAAGGTCGACAGCTGCCATTTCTTGTCCAGATCGCCGTATTCGATCTTGTCTTCGGCAACCAGTTCGCCGGGAGCAGCAGCGGCGCGCAGGTCGGCTGAGCGGTTGCCGCGGACGACCTTGCCGCCGGCAAACACCGCATCGGCCGAGTTGAAGCCGAGCCGCTGGGCGACCTGCTCGCGCAGGCCCACGCAAGCGGCATAGACGCCGGCGGTTGAATTGGCGGCACCGAACTGCCCGCCCGATCCTGCCGACACCGGGAAGCTGGAATCGCCCAGCTTCACGATCACGGCCTCGGCGGGAACCCCCATCATTTCGCCGGCGGTCTGGGCCAGGATCGTATAGCTGCCGGTGCCGATGTCGGTCATGTCGGTCTCGATGGTCACCACGCCATCGGGGCCCAGCCGCGCGCGCGCGCCGGAGGTCCTGGCGATGTGATTGCGGAAAGCCGATGCCACGCCCATGCCGACCAGCCAGCGGCCATCGCGCACCTGGCCCGGCGCCTTGCGCTGCGACCAGCCGAACCGCTGCGCGCCTTCGTTCAGGCAGCGGATGAGCTGCCGCTCCGAGAACCGGCGTTCCGGCTTTTCGGGATCGACCTGGGTGTCGTTCCTGATGCGGAATGCTACCGGATCCATCCCCAGCTTCTCCGCCATTTCGTCCATGGCGATTTCCAGCGCCATCATCCCCGATGCCTCGCCGGGCGCGCGCATCGCATTGCCTTCGGCCAGATCGAGCACGGCCAGGCGCATCGAGATCCGGCGGTTGGCGCCGGCGTAAAGCAGCTTGGTCTGGCTGGTCGCGGTCTCGGGTTGGCCGTGCGGCTGGTCGCCCGAGCCGCCGTCATGCGCGATGGCGGTAATCGTCCCGTCGCGCAGCGCGCCGATCTGGATATGCTGCGCGGTCGCGGGCCGATGGGTGGTGTTGTTGGCGATGAACGGGCGCGGCAGCGCCACCTTGACCGGACGTCCGGCCGCCCTTGCGCCGAGCGCGGCCATCACCGCGTCGGCACGCAGGAATAATTTGCCTCCGAAGCCGCCCCCGACATAAGGCGAGCGGAAGCGGATGTTTTCCTTGGGGATGCCCAGCGTCCTGGCCAGGTCGCTGCGGCCCCAGTCGATCATCTGGTTCGATGTCCACAGCATCAGCTGGTCGCCGTTCCACGCTGCGATGGTGGCGAAGGGCTCCATCATCATATGACTTTGGTCCGGGGTGCTGTAATGCTGGTCGAGCTGCACCGGCGCGGCGGCAAATGCGGCCTCGAAATCGCCCACGCGGTCGATCGGGGGCGAGCCACTGCCTTCCTTGCTGCTGCCGCCGGTCAATGGTGCGGTCTTGAGCGCTTCGGTCAGGTCATACTGGCCGGGCGCACGGAGATAATCCACGCGCACCAGCGCGGCGGCAGCGCGGGCCTGCTCGAAGGTTTCGGCCACGACGATCGCGACTGCCTGGTGGTAGTGTTCGACCTGCGGGCCGCCGAGCAGCTTGACGGTGTTGAACTTGCCCTTGCCGAGCGGGCCGGCGTTGGCGGCGTTGACGATCGCCAGCACGCCGGGGGCAGCCTCGGCTTCGGCCAGGTTCATCGCGCCGATAGTTCCCTTGGCGATGGCCGAGCCGACGATAACACCATAGGCGGCATTCGGCACATCGTCATGAAATTCATAGGCATAGGGGGCAGTGCCGGTCGTTTTCAGCGGCCCATCGATCCGGGTATGGGCGCGGCCCACGACCTTGAGCTGATCGATCGGATTGGCCGCGGCGGGATTTTCGAATTTCATGGGGTCAAGCCCGCTTGTCAGGAAGAGTGAGGGCTTCAGCGAGAACCGAGGCAAGCGCGCGAGTGGCGAGCGGCAGCTTGAAGGCATTGTCGCGCGTGGGCGTGGCGCCGGCAAAGGCATGGCCAGTCACCGCCGCCGCACCTTGCGGCAGCAAAGCTTCGGCACCTTCCACGCGCCATGGCTTGGGCGCGACACCGCCAAAGGCGACGCGCCCTGCACCGTTGGGCTGGATCACCGCCGCCACCGAGACCAGCGCGTAAGCATAGGAGGCGCGGTCACGCACCTTTTCATAGAAGTGCTTGCCGCCCAGTGGCCGTGGCAGAGTGACCGCGGTGATCAGTTCGCCTTGCTGCAAATTGGTGTCCTTTTCCGGATGGTCGTGCCACAAGCGGTAGAAATCGGCGATCGGGATCGACCGCTGCCGGCCATGGGCATCGACCGTCTCGATCGCCGCGTCGAGCAGGCGCATCGCCACCGCCATGTCGCCGGGGAAGGTGGCGATGCAGGTGTCGGATACGCCGATCACGCCCAGCGAGCGTGACACGCCGCCGATCGCCGCACAACCCGAGCCCGGCTTGCGCTTGTTGCACGGCATGTTGGTATCGTAGAAATAGGGGCACCGGGTGCGCTGCAGCAGATTGCCGGCGGTCGACGCCTTGTTGCGCAACTGGCCGCTGGCGCCGGCGACGATGGCGCGGGTCAGCACGGCATAATCGCGCCGGACGCGTTCATCCGCCGCCAGATCGGTGTTGGTCACCAGCGCGCCGATGCGCAGGCCGCCATCGGCGGTGGGCTCGATCTTGTCGAAGCCCAGGTCCTGCACGTCGATCAGATGCGTCGGCGTTTCCACCTCGATCTTCATCAGGTCGAGCAGGTTGGTACCGCCGGCGAGGAACTTTGCGCCCGGCCGGGCCGATGCACGCGCTGCCGCGACCGGGTCCCTGGCGCGCTCGTATGTAAACGCCTTCATGCCTGGTTCCCTGCGACTTCGGCCCCAACAATCTCGGCCATGGCTTCGGCGATGTTGGAATAGGCGCCGCAGCGGCAGATATTGCCGCTCATCCGCTCGCGCATCTCGATGTTGGTTGCCTGTGGTTGCGCCGCCACGTCCGCCTGGACATGGCTCGGTATCCCGCGCCTGATCTCGTCAAGCACGGCCACCGCCGAACAGATCTGCCCCGGGGTACAATATCCGCATTGATAGCTGTCATGCTTCACGAAGGCTGCCTGCATCGGATGGAGCTGTTCGGGCGTGCCCAGCCCCTCGATCGTGATGATCTTGCCACCATCATGCTGAAGCGCGAGGCTGAGGCAGGAATTGATCCGCTTGCCGTTCGCGATCACGGTGCAGGCGCCGCATTGGCCGTGGTCGCAGCCCTTCTTGGTGCCGGTCAGATGCAGATGCTCGCGAAGTGTGTCGAGCAGGGTCGTGCGTGGATCCAGCGCCAGCTCGCGGGGCTGGCCATTCACCTCGAGATGGACGGGCATTGTCGGCACGGCTTCATCCCTGGCATAAGGAAATCGGGCCGAGACTGCCGGTGTCGCGGCCACGAAAGCCGTCGCGCTGCCGCTGGCCAGGACACCGCGCCGCGACATTTCCAGTTTGGACAAGCCCGCCATGTCTCCGATTATCCTGATTGTCCGGCAAGCCGCCGGATGACTCATTGCTGCATTGGCAGCACCGATTATCGCTCTAACGCTTCAGACGCGCGATCGTCCATCGCTATCCTGCGCAGATCGCGCGCCTTGTCGTTTTGGCAGAACCTTGCCTGCCCGGCCATATGACCGATCGACGCATATGCATGCCGGCGGATCAACCTTCGCCGCCAAGACAATGCCACGGCAAGGTTTCAAAGCTGATCGGATGCGGTAAGCGCAATGCGCAGCGCCGCGCCGGCGTCGCGGTCGAACCGGCCGATCCGGACGCAGCTCCGCCAGGGTCAGCTTCGCTGATCGCACTGCGGGCGCTCAATCGGTCAGGCGATCGGTATCCATGGGTACCCAGACCGCCGAGTTCTGCGCATGCCTTGGGTGGGCGGCAACCAGCAGCGTTCTCCCATTGCTTCAAGATAAAACAGGCAAAAGCCTTGTGGCGATGGGTCAGGCAAATGCCGCTTCGCTCTCCAGCGCTTTGCGCACGCCGTCCGATCGGCCACGCGGTCGAAATGCGCAAACAGCCTGGGAGTGTCGGGCCGCGCCAGCGCCACCGACTCATGGAACCGCCGGAACAGCCGGAACAGGTGGATATCGGCGATCGAGAAGCGGTCTCCGACGGCCCAACCGGAAGGCCCGAGCTTTCGTTCTGCGATGTGGTACGTCGCAATCGCCTCCTCACCGCCGCCCCGCCAGGCGGGATGCGCCGCAGACGCCAGGAAAGACAGCCATGAAACGATCTGCGCCTCGGTCTCCGGATCATCCGTAGGCAGCAGCCCCGCCTCGGGAAAGCGCCGCGCAAGATAATAGAGGATGCCCGCCACTTCGGTCAGCGGGCGACCATCGATTACCAGCACCGGTACCTTGCCCGAAGGATTGAGCGCCAGAAATTCCGGCGCTCGGGCATCGCCGCCGGCCAGCGACAGCACGCGGGTGGTGAAGGCAGCTCCCACCTCGAACAAAGCGATATGCGCCGCAAGCGAACTGGAGCCCGGCGCCAGAAACAACGTCAGCGCCGGGTTTTCGCCTGCTTTGCCGAGTTGTAGATCGGCCGTTGTCCGTGCAGACGATGCTGCGATGGCCATGGTGGGCATCCTTTCGATCAGGCCACGCAGATCGCGCGGGGAAAACAATGCCGGCTACGGCTCCGGCAGAGCGCGAGCTATCATGAAATGCTTATAGATGCTTGACGAATTCCAACGCTTCGCCCCGCGATGTCCTGGCGGCGAACCGCACTTGGCCGTTATTCGCCTAATTCAGCGCTACTCGACCGACACAATACACAATTCAATGGACCGGGGCGGAGGCGTCAGCTTACTGTTTTTGCAAAGTGGTTGCGCGTGGCGCTTGGCGCGAACAGAAGGTCGATTTGCCGTAGCATTTGGCAGTTTGATGGCGTCTGGGTAATTCACCAATTCTGACGTGGGGCAGCACGCATGAACGCATATTCTTTCAATCGCCGGGACCTGCTCGGTGCTCTCGGCGGGGTTGCGGCCGCGAGCTTCGTTCCCTTTGCGCCGTCTGCGGCGGCCGCTCCGGTGGGTGGACGACGGGTGGCCGTCATCGGCGCCGGGATTGCCGGGCTGGTCGCCGCTTATGAAATCCAGAAGCGGGGCGGCGAGCCGATCGTGCTGGAAGCGCGCACGCGGGTCGGCGGACGCGCCTGGACCTTGCGTCAAGGCGACCGGATCAGCCATATCGATGAAGATGACCAGACGGTCGAATTCTCGCCCGGGCTCTACCTGAACGCCGGGCCTGCGCGCATCCCCAGCCATCACGACCAGTATCTCGGGCTCACTCGCGAACTCGGGGTTCCGCTCGAAGTGCTGGTCAATGCCAGCCGCACCGCTTATCTGCTCGATCCCGCGCAAGCCGGCACTACCGGCCGTTTGCGGCTGCGCCAGGCGGCAAACGACTTGCGCGGGCATTTCTCCGCGCTGCTCGAGCAGGCGCTGCGCAGCGGTGCGCTCGACCAGCAACTCGATGCCGCGATCCGCACGAAGCTGGTCGCCTTCCTCAAGCTGTATGGCGATCTGGCGGACGATGGCAGCTACCGCGGCTCGCAGCGTTCGGGATTGGCGCAGGTGCCCGGCGCCACGATCGAACAAGCGATCGCGGCGCCGCCGATCTCGCTCGATGCGCTGCTCGCCAACAGCCAGCTGGCCATGATCCTGTTCGACGAGAATGTGCTGATGCAGCCGGCCATGTTCCAGCCGGTCGGCGGCATGGACCGGCTGCCGGTGGCCATCGCCAAAGCGCTGCACAACCCGGTCCGCCTGGGCGCCGAAGTGCGCGAAATCCGCCGCGATAATGCAGGCGTGCGCATCGTCTATCGCGACGCGCACAGCGGGGCGGTGGCAGCGCTCAACGCCGATCGCGCGATCATCACCACGCCGCTGCCGATCCTGGCACGCACGCCCAACGATTTCAGCCTTCCCGTGCGGCAGGCGATTGCGCGCATCCATTATTCCGATTCGATCAAGATCGGGTTTGAAAGCCCGCCGTTCTGGGAAGCGGAGCAGATCTACGGCGGCTCGTCCTTCGTCGGCGGTGACACCGGGCTCATCTGGTACCCCAGCGGCCAGTTCCAGCAGAAACGCCAGATCCTGCTCGCCGCCTATGCCTCGCGCGATCAGGCCAGGCATCTCGCCACGCATAGCCGCGCCGAACAGATCGCCATCGCGCGGCAGGCGGTCGAGCGGCTGCATCCCGGCCACGGCCAGGATCTGACTAACCCAGTGCTGGTGCATTGGGGGCGCATCGTCTTCAGCGAAGGGCCGTGGGTGGAATGGACCGACCCCGGCAACGACCCGAAGGATGCCCAGATCATCAACGCCGGTGACGGGCCGTTCGTGTTCGCCGGCTCGCATTTGTCGGCCTATTCCGGGCATTGGCAGGAAGGCGCGATATTGTCGGCCAGACGCGCGGTCGGCCTGCTCGCGCTGGCGGCCTGAAACATTTCGAGAGGAAACCTGTCCATGAAAATCGCTTTATCCGGTATCGCTTTGGTCGCTTCGCTGCTGTCGCCCGGCGCTCACGCTCAGGTGATCCGCCTTGCCGGTCCGCCCCAGTCGCCGATCCTGGCCGGGGTGACCATTCCCGGCGGCAGCACGCTGGTCCTGCTCAGCGGCCAGGTTCCGCCGCCGCTGGACCCGGCCAGGCCGGGCGACGATCCGAGCCTGTATGGCGACACGCAGACCCAGGCGACCGGGGTGTTCCACAAGATCGCGACCCTGCTTGGCCAGCAAGGGCTGGGGCTCAAGGACGTGGTCAAGCTGACGGTATTTCTGGTGGGTGATCCGAAACTGGGCGGCAAGCTCGACTTCAAAGGTTTCTCGGCAGCCTATAGCCAGTTCTTCGGGACGGCCGATCAGCCGAACAAGGTCGCCCGTTCGGTCGTGCAGGTGTCCGCGCTCGCCAATCCGGGTTTCCTCGTTGAGATCGAAGCGATCGCGGTGAAGTAACGGCAGGTCGAAAAGATGGCCGGTTGGCGCAGCTCATATGCCGATGGTTTATAGCTTCATCATTTCAGAGGTGAAAAATTGCTCCCAGCAACACGCTGTTGCTGCGCAGCTTGCCGGCGATCGGGTTGCCGCTTTCGGTGCGCAGCTTGAGCCCGGGGACATCGAAGTAGCGGTACTTCAACGACAGATCGATCCAGTCGGTAACGGGATGCCGAACCCCGACGATGCCCTGCCACGCCAATGCGGTGGCGTCGTCATTGCTGAAATAGGTCGGAATGGCGACCGACTTGTCGGTATTGGTGCCGGCAGTGGCGGTCGCCCCGATCACGATCGGCGGGTTGCCTCCGGTTAGGGTCCACTCGCCCGAACTGATCCGGGCCAGGCCGACGCCGCCGCCCACGAAGCCGCGCCATGCCGACCCCTTTCGGCCGATATTGAACAAGCCGTTGAACAACACCGACAGCACCCCGGTCCGGCCGCCGCCATCATAAGCGCCCGCGGCGTGCTGTTGTCCGGTCACTTCGATCGGGACGGCCGCGTTGTTGTAGCTGATCGCACCGACGCCATGGCGCTTGAAGCCGGCCTCGATCTCGGCGCTGAACCGGCCGAGATCGTAGCCGACCACGCCATCGACATCCCACCCCGTCCGCTGGCGGACGTTGAGCGCGTTGTGCACCGGGGCGGCGGCGGGGTTGCTCACGGTGTTCGTAGCGGCGGCATCGAAGGTTGACGGCAGCGCTACCCCGGCGTCCAGTCCGAGATAATAGCTGTGCCCATCGCTGCCGCTGCCGGCGCTTTCGACCTGGCTGCCGGCGCCATCGCGGTGGCTGTTCAGCGCGACCTGAGCGGCCACGCTGAAGGTGCGTGGTTCGCCCGAAGAAATGCCGGTGCCAAGAGCGTTGGGCACCCAGTAGCGCTCGTTTGTCAAATTCTGGACATTGGCGCGCAGGACCACCGCATGGCCGCTTACGTCCAGGGCATAGGACGCGCCGAGATCGCCGACGGTGTTGCCGGGATAGACGAAAGCGTTGGCGGTATTGGTGGCCGCGCCGCCGAGCGCGTTGCCCGAATGGCGGATGCCGCCCAGCACCGACACCCCGGGCAGGAAGGGCAATTCATACTCGGCCAGCGCCGACGCCTGGAACGAGGTCGTGCCGGGGATGCGCTCGCCGATCAGCGCGGGTTTGCCTGAAATCTGCTTGGCATCGAGATACGACACCGATGCACTCAGATCGAGGCCGGCCACCGGCTTGATGCCGGTGTTGAACTCGATGCCCTGATAGCGAGCGGTGCCGTTGCGCACGAATGTGTTGCTGGCGTCGACATATTCCGACGGCTGGACGATGCGGAATACCGCCAGGCTGGCATTGCCCCACCGCCCTGCGGATTTCAGCCCGGCCTCGTATTGGTGCGAGCTGAGCGGGCCGAACGAAGCGCCGGCATTGGTGACGGTTGCCGACCCGATGCCGCCGTCCTGAAGCGCCTGGACATAGCTGAAATAGGCACGGACCGCATGCGGCAGCTCCAGCGTGACTGCATAGATCGGTGTGAACGGACGATATTTGAAAGTGGAGATAGCGCTGCCATCCGGGTTGATATTGTCTTCGTCATAATGCGTGTAGCGCACGCCCAGCAGCACGGAGAGCGGACCGTAGCTCGCGGTGTCGCTGATATAGGCGGCGCGCTGGTGGATCTCCTGGTACAGCGTCCAGACTGGCGGGCGGTTGTTGTACTGCGCCGCTGGGTTGCCGATGATCGTCGGCTGGTTGTTCTGGTAGATGTTGAAGACGTAGGCGTTGCTGATGTTGAGCACCGCCGGGGTCGAATTGTTCGCCGGCCCGAGAGCGAAGTTGCGCGTCGGATTGTCGTACAGGAACTGATCAGTCAGCGATGACAGGCCGGCGACGATTTCGTGATGGATCGCGCCGGTCGTGAACTTGCCGGTCGTGGTGGCATCGAGGACATAATATTTGAACAGGCGGTTCATGTTGTACACGGTGGAATAATAGTCGCCCCGATTGTCGAAGATGGTCGCCAGACTGCCGGGAAAACGCTCGTCGAGCGTGGCGAAACGCGCGGCAATGCTGGCCTTCCAGTCGGACGCGATCCGGTAGTTCAGCCGGCCGGTGATGCTGGCGACATCGTTGAACTTGGTCGTTCCCCTGGCGCCGGGCTCGAAGCCCCCGTTCACCGGCGCCAGCGAGGTTAACGGCCCATAGCTCACACCGTTGACCTTGATCGTGGCGGTGTTGAAGGTGATGCTGTTGACCTGATTGTCCTGGCGGGTGCGCTGATAGAACCCGTCGAGGCTCCAGCTCAGCCGGTCCGTCAAATTTCCGGTCAGGGCCAGGCTAGCCATCTGGTCCTTGTTATACGCGCCGTTATAGAGCCTGCCTTGTTCGTTCACCCCGTTGAAGCGGAATTTGACATTGCCCGAATTGTCCAGCGGACCGCCGATGTCGATCAGTTCGCGCAGGATGCTGCTCGAGCGGTATTGCAGGCCGAAAGTCGCCTCGAAATCCGCCGTCGGCCGCTTGGTAACCAGATTGACCACCCCGCCTGGCGGCGCAAATCCGTAGACAAAACCGCCCGCGCCTTTCAGCACCT
>CAXTOI010000091.1:10107-10354 GCA_964245645.1 uncultured Novosphingobium sp.
ATCGACCTTGTAGCCATTGGTCCGGTCGATCGGCAGGCCGCGCACCGAGAAGGTGTTGCCTGATGCGACGCCCGAATTGTTCGAGCGAATCCCGGAATCATAGGCAAAGGCCTGGTCGATGGTCGTTGCGGCGATGCGCGCGATCTGGTTGGCATCGACTTGCCCGATCGACAGCGGCGTATCCAGGATAGACCGTGTGCCGAGCGCGCCGGTCGGCGCCGGGGCTTTCTGCTGCCCGCCGGTAACG
>CAXTOI010000092.1:5000-7405 GCA_964245645.1 uncultured Novosphingobium sp.
AGCCTGATTACGGCGCTGGCATTCAAACCGCTGCTGACGCGCATCCGCGCGCCTGTTGCTTACCTTGCGGTTGGCATCATCGGCGCGATCTTTACGCTATGCCTGCTGCCGCTGCCGCTCGCGCCATGGGTGTTCGTGCTGGCGGTGATCGGGGAAAACGTCGCCCAGACCTGCGCGCAGGTCGCGCAGAATACCATGGTATTTCGCTCGATCCCGCTGGGCAGCCCGCTGGCGTCGAGCCAGTTCGGCCTGCTGACGACCGCCGCTTTGGTGCCCTATGCCTATATGCAGGCGCTCGATGGACAGGGCTTTGCGTGGCGGGGCGTTTCGGGCTCGTTCCTGATGGATGCGGGGGTCAGCATGGCGGCGTGTGTGCTGGTGCTGGTGCCGGTATTGCGCTGGCTGCGGGCGGGGCTGCTCGATGCGCCGGAAGATGGCGTGCCGGTAGCGATCGATGCGGCCTGACATTATCGCGGAAAAGGGTTCTGTTTTTGCCCGCCGTGCCTAAATAGACGCCATGCCTCCCGATACTGCCATCAATGATCCGGATGCCCGCCACGATGGCTGGCACACGCTGCGGCGTTTCTTCCCTTATCTCTGGCCGCGCGACAATCCTGCACTGCGATTGCGCATCGTCATCGCGGTGGCCTTCGTGCTGCTGTCGATCGCCGCGCAGAACATCCTGCCGTTCCTGCTGGCATGGGCAGTCGATGCGTTGAAGGTCACCGGCCCGCGGCTGCCCCGTCTCGCGTTGCTCTGTGTGCTGGGATATGGTTTCGGCCGGTTCGCGGGTGTTGCCTTCGACAATCTGCGAAACATCTTCTTCGAGCGCGTCGGCCAGGACGCCACCCGCGCGCTGGCCGGGCATGTCTTTGCCCGGCTGCACCAGCTGTCCTTGCGCTTCCATCTCGCCCGCCGCACCGGCGAGGTCACCAAGGTAATCGATCGCGGCACCAAGAGCATCGACACGATGCTCTATTTCATTCTGTTCAACATCGCCCCGACCGTGCTGAACCTCGTGATCGTCGCGGTGATCTTCGAGATCAAGTTTGGCTGGGAACTGGTGCTCACGACCGCCGTCGCAGTGGTGGCCTATATCTGGGCCACCCGCGCCATCACCGAATGGCGCACGCATCTGCGCGAGACGATGAATCGGCTCGACGGCCACACCATGGCCCGCGCGGTCGATTCGCTGCTGAATTACGAAACCGTCAAATATTTCGCGGCCGAAAATCGCGAGTTGGCCCGCTATGGCCACGCTACCCGCGCCTATGCCGATGCCGCGGTCAAGAGCGAAAACAGCCTGGGTCTGCTCAACATTGCCCAAGGGTTGATCACCAACCTGCTGATGGCCGGCGCGCTGGCCTGGACGGTATGGGGCTGGTCGCAGGGTCGCTACACCGCTGGGCAGCTGGTGTTCGTCCAGACGTTCCTGACGCAGCTGTTCCGCCCGCTCGACCTGCTCGGCATGGTCTATCGCACCATCCGGCAGGGGCTGATCGACATGGCCGCCATGTTCAAGCTGCTCGACACCGACATCGAGGTCAAGGACGCCCCGGGCGCGCCGGCGCTGGTCGTCCGGCGCCCGACGATCATCTTCGACAATGTCGTGTTCGGCTATGACCGCGACCGCGAGATCCTGCATAAATTGAGCTTCGAAGTGCCGGCGGGGCATCAGGTGGCCTTGGTCGGGCCGTCCGGCGCGGGCAAATCGACGGTCGCGCGATTGTTGTTCCGCTTCTACGACCCGTGGAGCGGCCGCATCCTGATCGACGGGCAGGACATCGCTCAGGTCACGCAAACCTCGCTGCGCGCGACGCTGGGCATCGTGCCGCAGGATTCGGTGCTGTTCAACGACACCATCGGCTACAACATCGCTTATGGCCGCGACGGCGCGGCGACCGAGCAGATCGAGCGCGCAGCGCGCGGGGCGGCGATCTGGCCGCTGATCGAGCGGCTGCCCAAGGGGTTGGCGACCGAAGTCGGCGAACGCGGGCTGAAGCTTTCGGGCGGCGAGAAGCAGCGCGTGGCCATCGCCCGCACGCTGCTGAAGAACCCGCCGATCCTGCTGCTCGACGAAGCCACCAGCGCGCTCGATACGCGCACCGAGCAGGATATCCTGGCGACGCTGCACCAGTTGTCCGCCAATCGCACCAGCCTGTCGATCGCGCACCGGTTGTCGACCATTGCCGAGGCCGATACCATCTTCGTGTTAAGCGAAGGCCGCCTTGCCGAATCCGGCTCGCATGGCGAACTGCTCCGCCGTGACGGGGTCTACGCCGACATGTGGAACCGTCAGGCGTCCGAGGTCGAAGAGCTTAACGAAGCGGCAGAGTGATCGGCGGGGGGGGGGGGGCGCCCCCCCCCCGGGGAAAACCCACCCACACAAAAAGCCCGCCCCCACA
>CAXTOI010000092.1:7415-9688 GCA_964245645.1 uncultured Novosphingobium sp.
GGTGAGCACCCCACACCAACGCACGCGGCCGCACCCTTTCGGTCCCGGCCCCGGCACCAAAATTGGCGCGTGACGATCTGGTGATCGGTTGGTTCAGAAGCTGGCGGTGATCGATGCCACCGGCACCAGCTTGCCGTAGCGATAAAGGCTGTTGGCGGTATTGCCACAGAAGTTCGAGTTGCCGCCTTCGCCTTCGTCGAAGTCCTCGCAGCCGCCGAGCAGGGCTGCACGGTTTGCGTCGCTGTGCGAAATATTGGTTCCCACCGCCGAGATATCGAAGGTGAGGGCCTTCCACTTGTAGCCAACCCCAACCGTGTAATCGAGGTATTCCTTGACGAAGTCGAGGCCACCACCGGTATGGCCAAGTTCACCATGGAAGGTCAGCGCCGGTACCTTGGTCGGAGTGTAGCTGATATTGCCGTATTCATACATATTATAATGCGTAACGCTCGACCCCAGCAGCTTGAAGTAGTGCTGATTGGGTGCCCAATTCACGCCGGCCTTAATGCTGATTGGGCCGTAAGCCTTCGATATGTCGCCGTAGATTTCGTATAGATTGTTAAAGACGCGACTGGGGTAGATGTAGCCGTAGCCACCACCATCAATCGTGATGCCGCTTTTGGCAAAGGTATGCGTATAGCCGCCGTAAAGGTCGATTTCCGTCCCATTGTTCGGGCTGATGTAGAAGTTGCCGGTGCAATCGCCGAAGCCAAGGCAATTGCCGCTGACCGCATCGCCCTTATCACCCGAGCCGCTCGATCCCCAAAACGATAGGTAAAAGCCGGACTTGTGGCTGACCGTGAACGTAGCCTGCACCGCAGGCAGATTGTCCGACGAGGCCAGACCGCGGAACCGGTACTGCGAAACAATCGCGCCGTCCCCAGTTACGGTAAATTCCGGCGTCGGCGCTGCAGGAGCGGCTGCCGCAGGAGCGTCGTCGGCAAACGCAGCTTCGCTGGCGAAGCCGATGGCGAGCACAGCCGCTGCGCTCAGAAACTTGATATTCATAAGGAGCCCTTTCAATAGCTTTCAGGGTTCCTTCCTGCGGCCACAAGCCAGCACTTCTATTCGAGTGCAATGCTGCGGCTGCGGGCGAACTAACAAGCGTTGGTGTGACGCACAACCAGATGTATGCTTGTAGACGCTATTATTTGGTGACTGTCACTTTAAAGCAACAACATTGCGACACTGGTCAATATCCCGCATCTTTCCAGATGACCGCCTGCGCAACTTTAGTACAATTCTCCGCGGCATCGAAAGTCATTGCCGGAGAACCATACAGATACCAACCCTGCGCCAGCGCCTCCGACACCCGCTCGCAGAACGCGCGGTCGTCCTTGCCGGTCAACAGACGATACACCGGCCGACCATCGGGCGGAGACGCGTGATCGTTCGTCACAATATATATTTCGACAAATCGGTATCCCGCGCCAGCCCGGCCAGCCTGTTCTGCACATAAGCGGCATCGATCAGCACGGTTTCGCCGCGGCGATCCTCCGCCTCGAAGCTCAGCTCTTCCAGCAGCTTTTCCATCACCGTCTGCAGCCGCCTTGCGCCGATGTTTTCGACGCTCTCGTTCACCTGCGCCGCAATCCGCGCAATCTCGCGGATCGCATCGGCGGTGAAATCGAGCGCCACTTGCTCGGTGTCCAGCAAGGCGCGATATTGCGCGACCAGATTGGCGCGTGTTTCCGACAGGATGCGGACGAAATCCTCCTCGGTCAGCGCCTTCAGCTCCACCCGGATCGGCAACCGCCCCTGCAATTCGGGCAACATATCGCTCGGCTTGGCGACGTGAAACGCGCCACTGGCGATGAACAGAATATGATCGGTCTTCATCGGGCCGTATTTGGTGGCGATCGTCGTGCCCTCGATCAGCGGCAGCAGATCGCGCTGCACGCCTTCGCGGCTCACCGATCCGCCGCGCACGTCCGACACGGCGATCTTGTCGATCTCGTCGATGAACACGATGCCGTTGGCCTCGGCATGGGCCAGCGCCACCCGCGCGACATCGTCCTGGTCCATGCGCTTATCGGCTTCCTCATCGACCAGCCGGTCCCACGCCTCGGGCACCTTGAATTTGCGCCGCTTGAGCGTCTGCTTGCCGAACGCCTTGCCCATCATGTCCGACAGATTGATCATGCCTATGCCGCCGGGCATGCCGGGAATCTCCATCGGCGCCGCCGGGCTGTCCTCGACCTCGATTTCGACCTCGACCTCGTTCATCGCGTTTTCGACGATCCGCTGGCGAAAACTCTCCCGCGTCGCCTCGC
>CAXTOI010000092.1:9698-10276 GCA_964245645.1 uncultured Novosphingobium sp.
GTGAAATGCTCCACGTAGCGGATGCGCTCATGCTCGCCGACCAGCGCCTTCAGCAACCGGTCCTTCGCCGCCGTTGACGCCGCCCCCCGCACCGCCTCGCGGCGCCGGTCCTTCTCGATGCGCACCGCCTCTTCGGCCAGATCGCGACCGATTTGCTCGACATCGCGGCCGACATAGCCAACCTCGGTAAACTTCGTCGCCTCCACTTTCACGAACGGCGCCTCGGCCAGCCGCGCCAGGCGCCGGCTGATCTCGGTCTTGCCGCAACCCGTCGGCCCGATCATCAGGATGTTCTTCGGCGTCACCTCGTCACGCAGTTCCAGCGACAAATGCTGCCGCCGCCAGCGATTGCGCAACGCCACCGCAACCGCGCGCTTGGCATCGCGCTGGCCGACGATATGCTCGTCGAGCGCGGCGACGATGGCTTTGGGGGTGAGGTTGTCGAGCATTTTGAACTATCCAGATTAAAGGAAATCAAAGGTCAGGTTAAGATGCGAGGGGTAACCCCCTCGCGCTCCCCGTCATTTTGTAGCGTATAATCTCTTCGTTGCGCTTGCCGCAAAGCGGCTTCTATGGCC
>CAXTOI010000093.1:0-10260 GCA_964245645.1 uncultured Novosphingobium sp.
CGGGATGCTTGCGCAGCGGTTCGCGCTGAAGCCGATGACCATCGGCGTGCTGGCGATATCCTCGGTCATGGTCACCTTGTTCGGGGCGGCGGGGGTGCGTTCGCTCGGCGGGCTGGCGGCGCTGGCCTGCGCCGGCGGGCTGTTCACCAACAGCGCGGTCGTCGGCTTCTACGCAATCTTCGCGCGCGCCTTTCCCACGCATGTGCGCGCCACCGGCACCGGCTTTGCCATCGGCGTGGGGCGCGGCGGCGCGGCATTGTCGCCCATCCTGGCCGGATTTCTGTTCTCCGCCGGGCTGCCGCTGGCTGGCGTGGCGCTGGCGCTGGGCTGCGGCTCACTCGTCGCGGCGGTGGCGCTGATGGGCGTGAGACTGCCGTTCGATGGCCGGACGGACCGGGCAGTCGCCATTCAGAGCGCGAGACCGATTTAATTCTCCGCGATGGTGGTCTGCATCACATGCAACCTGGCGACGTAATCAATCACGTCGCTCAGGCGCGGGTCGCGGGCACGCGACATAGCGTCAGCCGGCCAATTGCCGCTCCAGCGCGTCCAGCACGCGGTAGCAGGGCAGCACTTGCGCCACCGAGGAATTCGGCTCGCGCCCCTCGCGGATTGCCGCGACGAATTCGCGGTCCTGCAATTCGATGCCGTTGGATGAAACCGCTACCCCGCTCAGGTCCACCGGTTCTTCCCTGCCCGTGACCAGATCATCGTAGCGGGCGATCCAGGTGCCGTTGTCGCAGATGTAGCGAAAAAAGGTGCCGAGCGGCCCGTCATTGTTGAACGACAGCGACAGCGTGCAGATCGCGCCGCTCTCGCTTTTCAGCTGGATCGACATGTCCATCGCGATACCCAGTTCCGGATGCTTTGGCCCCTGCACCGCGTTGGCCTGCACGATCGGCCCGGCCTGATAAGCGAACAGGTCGATGGTATGGGCCGCGTGGTGCCACAGCAGGTGGTCGGTCCACGACCGGGCTTCGCCCTTGGCGTTCATGTTCTGGCGGCGGAAGAAATAGGTCTGCACGTCCATCTGCTGGATCTGCGCTGCCCCGCTGACGAACTTGTCATGCAGATATTGGTGGCTCGGGTTGAAGCGCCGGGTATGGCCGACCATCGCTACCAGCCCGGTCGCCTGCTGCTTCGCCAGCACCGCTTCGGCATCGGCCAGGCTGTCGGCGAGCGGAATCTCGACCTGGACATGCTTGCCCGCCTCGAGGCATTGCAGCGCCTGCGCGGCGTGCATCTGCGTCGGCGTGCACAGGATCACTGCATCCACGTCGCCGCGCGCCAGACTATCACGCAGATCGGTGCACGCGTGGCCGATGCCATATTTCGCGGCGATCGTCTCGGTGGGTTCCAGCCGGCGGCCGATCAGGCTGGTGACTTCCACGCCGTCGATCTTCTTCAGCCCGTCGAGATGTTTTTCGCCGAACGCGCCGGCTCCGGCGAGCGCTATGCGCAGGGTCATGTCCTATCTCCTCCGCTCCCCCGCAGGGAGGGTGTGTGGTAAAAATCGCTAGAGCGCGACGACCGCCGGTGCGTTGCCGGCCATGTCCAGCCCCTCGCCATTGTCGGGCAGCAGCACGATATGCCCGATCGCGGTGTTGGAGCACGGCACGTGATAATGACGGTGCAGGACACGCGTCCTGCGCCCCAGCGCCCCGCGCATGATCAGCCACATCACCATCTCGATTCCTTCGGAGCCGGTCTCGCGCAGATATTCGAGATGCGGGACATGGCGGATCGCGTCGCTGTCGCCGATCAACTGGTCGAGGAACCTGTTGTCCCACTCGCGGTTGATGAGCCCGGCGCGCGGGCCCTGCAACTGATGGCTCATCCCGCCGGTGCCCCAGATCTGCACGTTCAGATCTTCGCCATAGCTGGCGACCGCGCGCGCGATCGCCTCGCCCAGCGCCCAGCAGCGGTTGCCTGACGGCGGCGGATAAGTGACGACGTTGACCGCCAGCGGGATTACCTTGACCGGCCACTTCTCGCATCTGCCGAACATCATCGTCAGCGGCACTGTCAGCCCGTGATCGACATCCATCTCGTTGATGATCGTCATGTCGAATTCGTCGAGAATCAGGCTCTGCGCCATGTGCCAGGCCAGATCCGGATGCCCTTCGACCGCCGGTACCTGGCGCGGGCCCCAACCCTCATCGGCCGGCTGGTACCATTCGCCGCAACCGATCGCGAAGGTCGGGATGATCTTCATGTCGAAAGCCGAGGCGTGGTCGTTGTAGACCAGCACGATCACATCGGGCTGTTCCGATTTCTCCCATTCGCGCGTCCATTCGTAACCGGCGAAAATCGGTCCGAAATAATCGTCGGCATCCTTGTTCATGTCGGACGCCACCCCCAGCAGGGGCACATGGCTCGATCCGACGCCGGCGGTGATCCGGGCCATTCAACGGTTTCCTTCGGTGCGGTCGGCGGCCACGGCGTTGGCCCGGTGCGAACGGACGCCGTCCGGTGAACGGCCGCCGGCAACCATCATCCGGGTGTAATCTTCAAAATTCAGGTCGGTCATCGTCGACACTGCCTGGGCGAAGCTGTGGCCGTCGGTGGAGAACAGCTTGGCCAGAAAATAGACATTGCCGCCCAGATCGAGCAGCCGGTTGTAATCACGCTGCAACAGCGCATCCTTCTGCTCGGGCGTCAGCTTCCATTCGTCGAGATACGCGCTTTCATTGGCGCGGAACCGGACCCGGTTTTCGTCCTTCATCAGGCTCATGGCGCATTGGTTGAGATTGTAGCCGGCGCGCGCGCGCTTCGCGGTGAACACGCGGGTTCCGGGAATATCGTCGAATTCCGCCAGATATTCGTGGATGTCGCGCGCGTGATTGGTCCCGGGATCGCTCACAAGCCTCTCTCCTTCAGCATGGCATCGAGCCGGGGGAACACCCGCCGGGCATTGCCCTCGTAGATCGCATGACGCTGCTCGGCGCCGATCGGCAGCGCATCGACATAGCGCTTGGTATCGTCGAAATATTGGCCGGTGGTCGGATCGATGCCGCGCACCGCGCCGACCATTTCGCTGCCGAACAGGATATTTTTCGTATCGATCACGTCCGTCAGCAAGTCGATACCGGGCTGGTGATAGACGCAGGTGTCGAAGAAAACATTGTTCATCAGATGCCCGTCCAGCGCCGGTTTCTTGAGCATGTCGGCCAGCCCGCGATACCGGCCCCAGTGATACGGCACCGCGCCGCCGCCGTGGGGAATGATGAAGCGCAGCGTGGGGAAATCGGCGAACAGGTCGCCTTCCAGCAATTGCATGAAGGCGATCGTGTCGGCGGCGATATAATAGGCTCCGGTGGCATGCAGGCCGGGGTTGCACGAGCCCGATACATGGATCATCGCCGGCACGTCCAGTTCGACCATGGCTTCGTAGAACGGATACCAGAAGCGATCGGTCAACGGCGGGGCGGTGAAATGGCCACCCCCGGGATCGGGGTTGAGATTGCAGCCGATAAAGCCGAGTTCCGCCACGCAGCGCCGCAATTCGGCGATCGAGCCTGCCATGTCGGCCTGGTTCTGCGGCAGCATGCAGACGCCGGCGAAGATGTCGGGATAGAGATCGACGCACCGCTTGATCAGATCGTTGTTGGCCCGAGCCCAGGCCGTCGCCACGCCCTCGTCGCCGACATGCGGCGCCATCGCCGAGGCGCGCGGCGAAAAGATCGTCATATCCGCGCCGCGCTCGCGCAGCAGTCGTAGCTGGTTGGTCTCCAGTGTCTCGCGGATTTCGTCTTCGCTGATCTTTGGATAAGCGGGCGCGGCGGTGCCCGTCTTGAACGCCGCCTTCTGCGCCTCGCGCCAGTCGTTATGCGCGCTCGGCGCGGTGGTGTAATGGCCGTGGCAATCGATGATCATGCGGCTTGGTCCCGGACCAATGAGGAGAGGGCCACAAGTTTGGGATCGAGACCGGCCGGGGCCGCCAGCTGAAGCGCACCCAGCCGGCGCTGACGCCCTGCCGTAGCGCGCGACATCGCCGATCCGGTGCCCAAGGCGTCCAGCGTGGCGACGACTTCCTCCATCTCGGCGGCACGGCGTAGTCCATGGACCAGCATGCGATGGAGATTATAGTCGAAGCGGGCCGCCCAGTCTGCACCCGGCCAGCTGGCATCGAGCGAGGCGATGACTGCATCGCGCACTCCGGCCGCATCGGCGGCGAGCACGCATTCGGCAGACAACGCCTCCAGCCCCTTGACCATGACCGAGCGGATCATCTTGATCGCTGACGCATCGCCCACCCTGGCACCGGCCACCGACACGTTGGCGAAGCCCATAGCGGCCAGCGCGGCAACGCCGTCCGCGGTATGCGGCCCGGATACCAGCAGCGGCACCGCCAGCCCGGCGGGCTTGACCGGCGCCATTACCGCGACATCGACATAGCGCGCTGCAACGCCGATCGCCGCGGCGGCGGCGCGCTTGGTGTCGGGCGCCACCGAATTCATGTCGAGCCATAGCGTTTCCGCGCTTAGCGCCGGGGCGGCAGTGCGGGCGGCGGCCAGCGCCTGGTCGGCGGTGACCAGCGACAATGCGATCCGCGCGTCGCCCAGCGCGGCAGCGGCGCTGTCGCAGGGCACTACCCCGGCGCGCGCGAAATCGGCCAGCTTGGCGGGGCGCGTGGCCGGTTGCTCCAGTTTCAGATCGTAGCCGCGCGCGCCCTGGCCGGCGAAGGCCATCGCCGCCTCGCCGAAACCGATATGGGTGACGCCGCTGTCCATATCCCGCGGCGTAGCGCCACGCCGTGCCGACCCCCAATCGGAATGCGCGCGTGCCTATTGATTTTTCGGAATTCCAAGGTTGCGCGACACCTGCTCGATCAGCGTCACCAGATGCGCCTGCGCCGTGCTGGGCCGCCAATCCGCGCGGGTGGTCAGGCCGATTGTCCGCACGCTGTCGTCCAATGCCGGGCCAATCGTGGCGAGCATCCCCGCGCCGATCTCCAGCGCGACCTGATCGCGCGACAGCAGGGTCAGCAGATCGGTATCGGCCAGCAGTCCGCGAATGACCATGACCGAGCCGCATTCGATGGGCGCGGATGGCAAGGCACGCCCGGCGAACAGCGCGTGCCATTGCTGGCGCAGCGGTGTGGCGGGCGAACCGACAATCCATGGATAAGCGCCCAGCTGTTCGGGCGTGGGACGCGCCACCCCCGCCAGTGGATGGCCGGCGCGCCCCACCACCGCCAGACGATCGGCAAACAGCGCGCGCTGGGCCAGGCCGGGCGGCGGCGTATCCCGCAAGGCGCCGACCAGTAGATCGAGCGCGCCGTTGTGCAGCGGGTCGACCAGTTCGCGCCACGATCCTTCGGTGATGTCGATCACCACGTTCGGCGCGGCGCGGGTAAAGGCGGCCATCGCGCGCGGCAGCACCAGCGCCCGCGACAACGGCATCGCGCCGATGGCGATCCGCCCGGTGCCTGCCGGATCGCCGGACACTTCGGACAGGCCGGCCGCCAGTTCGCGCGCCGCCAGGCGGACGCCGCGCGCCAGCCGCAGGCCCGGTTCGGTCAGCGCGATACCCCGGCCGCGGCGCTCTACCAGCGGCACGCCGGTTACCTGCTCCAGATCACGCACCGCGCGATGCAGCGCGGGCTGCGACAAGCCGGCCGCCGCTGCCGCACCGACGAAGCTGCCGGCATCGGCCACATGCAGGAATGCATCGAGCTGCGTTGCGGTCAGCAGATGTTCGGGACGCGAGAAGCCGCGCGCACCGGAACTGCTGCGACTGGCCACGGCCAGCAGGCGGAACGCGGCATCGGCGCGATCCGCCATTGCCCGCCCCGCCGCCGTCGCGACCAGCCCGATGGAGCGACGATCGAACAACGCGCAGCCGACCTGTCGTTCCAGCTTCGACAGCCCTTGGGTCAGCGCCGGTTGCGACAAGCCGATGCGCGCGGCCGCAGCGCTTACCGTGCCATACTCGACCATCGCCGAAAGCGCGCGGAGATGCCGCAGGTTAAGCGCGAAAGGCTGGGCCGACATCGCGCGGACATAGCAAAATCCTATCGCCCGGTCACGATATCGATTGGGGGTTGCGGCGCCGCGTGGATAGTCCCCGGCCAAAGGAGCGGATATGACGGGACGAGTGGTTCGAGCGATCGAACGGGCGGATGCGGCGACCATCGACGGGCTGGCACAGGCCGGCGTCGCCACCGTGCATGAAGCGCAAGGCCGCATCGGCCTGCTGGCGAGCCACATGCGGCCGATTTATCGTGGCGTGCGCATCGCCGGTTCGGCGGTGACGATCTCGGCCCCGCCGGGGGACAACTGGATGCTGCACGTCGCGATCGAACAAGTGCAGCCGGGCGATATCCTGGTGCTGGCGCCTACCTCCCCTTGCGAGGATGGCTATTTCGGCGATCTGCTGGCGACCTCGGCGCAGGCGCGCGGCTGTCGCGGGCTGGTGATCGACGCGGGCGTCCGCGATGTGCGCGATCTCACCCTAATGGAATTTCCCGTGTGGTCGCGGGCGGTGTTCGCGCAAGGGACGGTCAAGGCGACGCTGGGGTCGGTCAACGTGCCGATTGTCTGCGCCGGCGCGGCGATCGACGCTGGCGACGTGATCGTGGCGGACGATGACGGCGTATGCGTGGTGAAGCGCCCGGATGCGGTGCAGGTGTTGCAGGCGGCGCAGCAGCGCGAAGCGAATGAGGAAACCAAGCGGCGGCGACTGGCTGCGGGCGAGCTGGGGCTGGATATCTACGACATGCGCGGCAAGCTGGCGGCGCTGGGGCTGCGCTATGAGTGACGCAATGACAAGTGGAGTGCGCTGCATGTGGATGCGCGGCGGCACCTCCAAAGGCGCGTTTTTCCTGGCCGATGACTTGCCGGCGGACATCGCAGCGCGCGATGCACTGTTGCTGCGGGTGATGGGCTCGCCCGATCCGCGCCAGATCGACGGGATGGGCGGGGCGGACCCGCTGACATCGAAGGTGGCGATCGTCTCGCATTCGGTGCGGGCGGGCGTCGATGTCGATTATCTGTTCCTGCAGGTATTCGTGGACCAGGCAATCGTGACCGACAGCCAGAATTGCGGAAACATGCTGGCCGGCGTCGGCCCCTTCGCGATCGAGCGCGGGCTGGTCGCGGCGGAAGCGTACGAAACCCGCGTCGCGATCTTCATGGTCAATACCGGGCAAGTGGCGGTGGCTACGGTGCAGACCCCGGGCGGCGCTGTAGCCTATGCCGGCGATGCCATGATCAGCGGCGTGCCCGGCACGGCAGCGCCGATTCCGTTGGCGTTCCGCGATACCGCCGGATCGAGTTGCGGCGCGTTGCTGCCTACCGGCCACGTGGTGGACCGGATCGACGGGGTGGCTTGTACGCTGATCGACAACGGCATGCCCTGCGTGGTGTTCGCCGCTGCCGATGTCGGCGTGACCGGCTACGAGGATCGCGCCACGCTGGACGCTAATGCCGCGATGAAGACCAGGGTGGAGGCGATCCGGCGACATGCGGGGCCGCTGATGAAGCTGGGCGACGTGACCGAAAAATCGGTTCCCAAGATGATGCTCGTCGCCGCGCCACAAGCCGGGGGCGCGATCGCGGTGCGCTCGCTCATCCCGCAGCGGGTGCATGCCTCGATCGGCGTGCTGGGCGCGGTCAGTGTCGCCACGGCCTGCCTGATCGCCGGCTCACCCGCCGCCGCGCTGGCGGTGGTGCCGGGTGGGAACAGCAAGACGCTGGGCGTGGAACATCCCAGTGGGGTCACCGAATGCGTCGTGACGATCGATGCGGCGGGCGCCCCGGTCGAGGCCGGGATGCTGCGCACCGCGCGCAAGCTGATGGATGGGGAGATCTTCGCATGAGCACCGATGCAGCGGGCCGCGTGCGCAGCTGGACGCTCGATCCGTCGGTCCCTCGATATGTGCCGCCGGCCGGCGCGATCGACGCGCATTGCCATGTGTTCGGTCCGGCGGCGCGTTTTCCGTTCAGCGCCAAGGCCAAATATCAGCCGCAGGATGCCGGGCCGGATCAATTGTTCGCATTGCGCGACCGGCTGGGTTTCGCGCGCAATGTCATCGTTCAGGCCAGCTGCCACGGTACCGACAATGCCGCAATGCTGGACGCGATCGCACAATCGGGCGGCGCGGCGCGCGGGGTCGCCGTGGTCGATCCGGCAATTACTCGGGAAGATCTTCTGGCGCTGCATGCCGGCGGCATTCGCGGCATCCGCTTCAATTTTCTCAAGCGCCTGGTCGATGACGCGCCGAAGGACCGATTTCTCGAGGTGGCGGCGCGGTTGCCGGTGGGCTGGCACGTCGTGGTCTACTTCGAGGCGGATATCCTGGCCGAGCTGCGCCCGTTTCTCGATGCGATCCCGGTGCCGCTGGTAATCGATCACATGGGCCGCCCGGATGTGACGCAGGGAGCGCAGGGCGCGGATATGACCGGGTTTCGCGCCCTGCTGGGCAGCCGCGATGACATCCACTTCAAGGCGACCTGCCCCGACCGGCTCGACCCGGCAGGACCGCCATGGGACGCTTTTGCGCAGGCAGTCGCGCCGCTCGTGGCCGAATATCCCCATCGGGTGCTGTGGGGCACCGATTGGCCGCATCCCAACATGCAGGACGCGATGCCCGATGATGGCGCGCTGGTCGACATGATCCCGCGCATTGCGCCGAGCGCCGAGCTGCAACGCGCATTGCTGATCGACAATCCGGCGCGGCTGTATTGGGCCGATTGATGGCGTACCGGCGGCAGGTAGAGGCGCTAATCCGCCAGCTGGCGATCGCCCCGTTCGCGGATGCGCTGGCTGATGCGGCGCCAGGGCGGGTCGACATGGATACCTGGGCCGCGATCGTCGAGCAGGCGGCCCGGGTCGCCGAAGGCGTGATCGATCCGCTCGACGCGGCGCTGGATGCGGTCGGCGCTCAGCTGCACGCGGGCCGGGTCGCTACCGCGCCGGGGCATGCGGCGGCGTGGGCGCAATTTGCCGGCGATGGCTGGCTGACGCTGGCGCTGCCCGAGGCGCTGGGGGGCCAGGGCCTGCCGCTGCTGCTGACCACGGCGTGCGAGGAATTGTTCAACCGCGCTTCCTGCGCCTTTACCATGCTGGCCACGCCCAATCGGACGGCAGCGGCCATGCTGGCCGGTGCGGCAGATGCAGCAACCTGCGCGGCCTGGGTGCCCAAGTTGGCATCGGGCGAATGGACCGCGACGATCTGCATTTCCGAGCCCGATGCCGGTTCCGATGTCGCCCGCATCCGCACCCGCGCGATCCGCGATGACGCTGGCGCCTGGCGCGTCACCGGCGAGAAATGCTGGATCAGTTATGGCGATCACGACCTGGCCGGGCGTATCGGCCATTGCCTGCTGGCGCGCAGTTCGGACGCGCCAGGAGTGCGCGGGCTCAGCCTGTTCCTGGTGCCGAATACGCGCGACGATGGAACGGCTAACGGGGTGCATGTCCGCCGGATCGAGGCGAAGCTGGGGCTGCATGGTTCGCCGACCTGCGCGATGGGGTTCGAGGGCGCGGCCGCAACGCTGGTGGGTGCCGAGGGGCGCGGGCTGCCGACGCTGTTCCACATGATGCTGGCGATGCGGCTGGCCTGCGCACCGCAGGGGGTAGGTGTCGCCGAGGCGGCGCTGGCGACGGCATTGGCTTATGCCCAGGACCGGCGGCAGGGCGGCGATCCGGCGCAGCCCCCGGTGGCGATCGTCGCCCATGTCGATGTGCAGCGGCAATTGCTGCGCATGGCCGGTCAGGTCGAGGTCGCGCGGGGCATCGCGCTCGCGGCAGCGGCAGTGGTGGATCTGGCGGACTGCGCACCGCCGGGCCGGCAGGCCGGCTGGTCCGCGCTGGCGCAGTTTCTGTTGCCTATCGCCAAGGATTTTTCCGCGCGACTGGCTTTCGCGGTGGCGAGCGACGCGCTGCAAGTGCTGGGCGGGGCCGGCTATACGCGCAACTGGCAGGTCGAGCGGCGGCTGCGCGATGCACGCGTTTTTGCGGTGTTCGAGGGTACGAGCGGCATTCAGGCGATCGATCTGGTCCATCGCCGGCTGTGGCGCGACCGGAGCGAGGGGTTGCATCTCTTCATGGCGGCGGCGCGTGCCGATCTCGACGATAGCGCGGCGGCGGCGGCGCTGGCCGCAGTACTGGACCGGCTCGCGGCGGTGGCGGCGACACTGGACAATTGGCAGGAGGCTCCGCGTGAGGCAGAGGCCGGCGCGACTGCCTTTCTCGACTTGTGCGCGGCGGCGGTGGGCGGGTGGATCGCGCTGCGGCTGGTCCGCTACGCCGGCG
>CAXTOI010000094.1:0-10148 GCA_964245645.1 uncultured Novosphingobium sp.
ATTGGGGCGTCTGCATCACCTGGGGCCTGGCGGTCACCATCGCCATCTACGTCACCGGCGCGATCTCCGGCACGCACGCCAATCCCGCGGTCACGCTGGCGCTGGCGATCTTCCGCGGCTTCCCCTGGCGCAAGGTGCTGCCCTACTGGGCCGCGCAGGTGTTCGGCGCATTCCTGGGCGCCGCGATCGTCTACGCCCTCTACTGGAACGTCATCGACCACTTCAATGCGAGCCAGCACCTGAGCCGGGCGGGCGGCGGCGGCGCGGGCATCTTCTTCACCGCACCCGGCCTCGCGGTCACCCCGGTCAAGGCGTTCTGCGACGAGATCATCCTGACCGCGTTCCTCGTCTTCGGCATCTTCGCGGTCACCGACGAATTCAACACCATGGCCCCGCAAGCCAATTTCGGCGCATTGATCATCGGCTTTCTCGTCGCCATCATCGGCGCCTCGGCCGGCAATCTCGAAGCCTGGGCGATCAACCCGGCGCGCGACCTCGGCCCGCGCATCTTTGCCTGGATCTACGGCTGGGGCCCATCGGCCTTCCCCGGCCTGCCCAGCTATTGGTGGGGGCCGATCGCCGGCCCGCTGATCGGCGGGGTGGTCGGCGGCGGGCTGGAACATCTGCTCATCCGCCCCTTCCTGCCGCGCGGGCAGATCGCCGCCGGCCCGAATTGAGGAGCCCACCATTGAGGAGCCCGCCATGGCCAAGAAAATCCTGATCGCCCTCGACCAGGGCACCACCTCGACCCGCTCGATGAGCTTCGACACCAACGGCAATCCCCGCCACACCGCCCGCGAGGAATTCGCGCAGCATTACCCCAAGCCCGGCTGGGTCGAACACGATGCCGAAGACATCTGGCGCGATGCGCAAAGGACGCTGCAGCAGGTCGCCGAGCAGGATGGCGGCAAGGTGCAGGCGATCGGCATCACCAACCAGCGCGAAACCGTGGTCGTGTGGGATCGCGCCACCGGCGAACCGATCCACAACGCCATCGTCTGGCAGGATCGCCGCACCGCCAAATTCTGCGCCGAGTTGAAGGCGCAAGGCTGCGAGAAGATGGTGCGCGAAAAAACCGGCCTGCTGCTCGATCCTTATTTCTCGGGCACCAAGCTCAAATGGATCCTCGACCATGTCGCTGGCGCGCGCCGCCGCGCGAACAAGGGCGAACTCGCCTTTGGCACGATCGACAGCTTCCTGCTGTGGCGGCTGACCGGCGGCAAGGTCCATGCCATCGACGCCACCAATGCCTCGCGCACGCTGCTCTACGACATCCACACGGGTGAATGGGATGCCGACCTGTGCAAGCTGCTCGACATCCCGTCCAGCCTGCTGCCGCAAGTCCGCGACAGCAGCACGATCTTCGGCGAAACCGACAAGAGCATCCTGGGCAAAGCCGTGCCCATCGGCGGCATCGCGGGGGATCAACAAGCCGCCGCCGTCGGGCAAGCCTGCTTCAAGCGCGGCGAGGTTAAATCGACTTACGGCACCGGCTGCTTTTTGCTGCTCAATACCGGCGACGCAGCGCTCGCCTCCGATCACGGCCTGCTCACCACCGTCGCTTATCAAATCGCGGGCAAGCGCAGCTATGCGCTCGAGGGTTCGATCTTCGTCGCGGGCGCGGCGATCAAATGGCTGCGCGACGGACTTGGCCTGATCCACAACGCTTCGGACACGCATGATCTCGCCAACCAGCTCGACGACGACCACGGCGTCTACATGGTTCCAGCTTTCGTCGGCCTCGGCGCGCCGCACTGGGACCCCGATGCCCGCGCGGCAATCACCGGGCTGACCTTCGCTGCGACCGGCGCGCATATCGCCCGCGCCGCGCTCGAATCGGTGGCTTACCAGACCGCCGATCTGGTCGATGCGATGATCGCCGACGGTGCCCGCAGCGCCCGCACCATCCGCGTCGATGGTGGTATGGCCGCGAACGACTGGTTCTGCCAGTTCCTCGCCGATGTGCTGGGCGCCAAGGTCGAACGCCCCGCCAACATCGAAACCACCGCCGCCGGCGCCGCGTTCCTTGCCGGTCTGGCAGTCGGCGTATGGAACAGGCTGGAAGATGTCGCCGCCGCTTGGCAAGCGGACCGCGTGTTCGAGCCGACCATGAAGAAAAGTCGCCGCGCTGCGCTCAAGGCCGGATGGCAGGAGGCCTTGGCCCGAACCCGATCAAATGGGACCTGAAACCATGGAACTGGATCGCGATCCATCCCCCATCCCCCCTGTCCTGAGCTTGTCGAAGGACTGCTTTTCCTTTCTTTGCTCCTATGTAATACCCTAAGAGCTGCACCGTATGGCCTCTCCCAGCGAATATGACCTCCTCATCATCGGCGGCGGCATAAACGGCTGCGGCGTTGCCCGCGACGCCGCCGGGCGCGGTCTGTCGGTCCTGCTGGTCGAACGCGACGATCTCGCCGCGCATACTTCCTCGGCCAGCACCAAGCTGATCCACGGCGGCCTGCGCTATCTCGAACAATATGAATTCCGCCTGGTGCGCGAGGCGTTGGCCGAACGCGAAGTGATCCTGCGCATCGCGCCGCATCTGGTCAAACCGCTGCGCTTCGTGATGCCGCTGATCAAGCAGATGCGCCCCGCCTGGATGATCCGCGCCGGCCTGTTCCTCTATGACCACATCGGCGGCCGGATCAGCCTGCCCAGATCGACCGGCGTGAAGCTGTCCGGCACGCCATGGGGCGCAGGCCTCAAACCCATCGCCCGCGGCTTCGTCTATTCCGACGCCTGGGTCGATGATGCCCGGCTGGTGGTGCTCAACGCCATCGCCGCCGCTGAACTCGGCGCGACGATCCTTACCCGCACCACCTTCACCGGCGCTACCCGCGACGGCGACCGCTGGCTCGCCACGCTTGATAACGGGGAAACCATCGCCGCCAAGGCCATCGTCAACACCGCCGGGCCTTGGGTCTCGCGCGTGCTGGGCGAGCTATCGGGCGCGCATGAAGAGTTGCCGCCGCGGCTGGTCAAGGGCAGCCACATCATCGTGCCGCGCATGTATGACGGCGACCACGCCTATATCCTGCAGAACGACGACGAACGCATCATCTTCGCCATTCCCTACGAGCATGATTTCACCCTCATCGGCACCACCGACAAGCCGTTCGAGGGCGACCCCTCCGCCCCGCAGATCGACCCCGACGAGATCGAGTACCTGTGCGCCTCGATCAACCGCTACTTCAACACGCCGATCACCGCCGCCCACCTCGTCCACAGCTACGCCGGCGTGCGCCCGCTGTTCGACGACGGTGAAAAAGCCGCATCGGCGGTCACCCGCGATTACGTCCTGAAACTCGGCACCGGCCAGGCGCCGCAAGTCCTCTCGGCCTTTGGCGGCAAGATCACCACTTACCGCCGCCTTGCCGAACATGCGCTCGAAAAGCTCAAGCCCTTCCTTCCCGCGATGGCCGCCGCCTGGACCGGCACGACCCCGCTCCCCGGTGGCGACCTGCCCGGCAGTAACTTCTCGGCTTTCCTGTCATCCGTCCGCTCCCAATGGCCCTTCCTCCCGCCCGATACCGCCGAGCGGTTGGCCCGCGCTTACGGCACCCGCATCGATATCGTGCTGGGTGACACGACCGCGATCGACGATCTCGGCGCGGGATTATCGACGCGCGAAGTCGAATATCTCATCACCCACGAATGGGCCCGCACCGCTGACGACATCCTCTGGCGCCGCACCAAGATCGGCATCCACACCGGCCGGGAAACCCTTGTCGAAGTCGAAGCCATTCTCACCCGGCACGCTCAGGGCAACGATCTGCGGTAACAGACCGATCCCGCCCGGTTTGCTTTTGCAGCAAGCGTTCATATGCTGCACTTACCAGCCTGCTGGTGCGCCAAGCACCGCTGTCCGATGCAGGGTGCAACCCTTTTCGCGCGAGACCGAATAGTCGTTGCCCAGCTGCGCGCCGCGCGCGAGGAGTTCGTTCAGGTCGCCGTCAGCGCGAACAACCTGGCGCAAAAGGTCCGCGACCTGCTCGATCGCATAGCGTAAACACGTCATCCATGCCGCGTGTCGTATCCGTCAGCCGTCACAAGCCCGTATAAGCTCGGTACCAATCCACAAACCGCGGAATGCCCGCAGCGATCGGCGTCGTCGGGCTGAAGCCGATGTCGCGCTGGATTGCCGAGATGTCGGCATACGTCGATGGTACGTCGCCCGGCTGCATCGGCAGCATCTGCCTGATCGCGTTACGTCCGCAGGCGTTCTCGATCGCGGTGATCAAGGCCCCCAGTTCCTCCGCCGCGCTGTTGCCGATGTTGTACACATTATGCGGGGCAACGCTGCCGCCGGCCTTGGGCAGCGCATCGTCCGCCGGCGCCCGGTCGAGACAGCCGATCACCCCGGCGACAATATCGTCGATATAGGTAAAATCGCGTTTCATTGCGCCGTTATTGAACAGCTTGATCGGGCGGCCGTTGAGAATGGCGTCGGTGAACAACCAGACCGCCATGTCCGGTCTGCCCCAGGGGCCATACACCGTGAAGAACCGCAGCCCGGTCAGTGGCAGGCGGTAAAGATGGGCGTAGGCCTCGCTCATCAGTTCGTCGGCTTTCTTGGTCGCCGCGTAAAGCGAGATCGGGAAATCGGCCCGATCCTCCACCCGGAACGGCAGCGATGGATTCGCGCCGTAAACCGAGGACGAGGAAGCATAGATCATGTGCCTCACGTGCCGATGGCGCGCGAGTTCGAGCATGTTGAGATGGCCGAGCAGGTTCGCGTGAGCATAGGCCAGTGGATTTTCGATCGAGTAGCGCACGCCCGCCTGTGCGCCCAGATGGACTATGACATCGAACGCCTCGTCCTGCGTGGCGGCAGCGAGCTGGCCGGTATCGCCAAAGTCGCAAATGGCAGCCTTGAAGGCGCCGTCCGGGGCACCGGCCGCCACCCAGGCGAGCCGGTCCTGCTTGAGCTGGACCGCGTAATAATCATTGAGGTTGTCGATGCCGACGACGTCCGTGCCGGCCTGCAGCAGCGTCTTGCAGACATGCGCGCCGATAAATCCCGCCGCTCCGGTGACCAATACGCGCATTGCCGTCCCTCGTAGACGTAATCAGGCTCGCTGACGATGATGATCCGGACGGTCGGGACTGTTGACCGATACCGGCCTGATCAACCGTAGACGCCTGCCATCGCTTTAACCGCGCGACGCTATCGTGCCAACCGCTCGCAAAAGGATCGACCAAACCTTACTCGTGGGGCAAGTTGCCCGCGGTTCCGTCTGCCGACGAGGTCGGACCTTTTCGGAATCGCGACTCTCGAAGCCTGGATTGCGCTCAGCCCCTGAGCTGCCCGGCCAGCAAATGTGGGGCAACGGTCCGCATGCGGGCGCAGACCTTGCCGGCAAATCGCTATGTCAGCAATGCCTTGATCCTGGCCACAACGGAGCGCGGCGTCAGGTCGGCGTTGAACAATCCGAAGTTGTCCATTTCAGTGGAACCGGGCCAACAGAATAATTCGTAAAGACTGACCACCGCGACCGTCGTCGAAGCAAATATCCTGGTCAAATCGGACGCGATCAGTGTGGCCTGGTTGGCAATGGATACCGGGGGAACTGTCGCATTGTTCGCACCGCCCCCGGTGGTGCGGCCCCACTCCGTTATCACGCCTTGTTTATGGTAACCGGCTGAGACCAGCTGGCCAAAAGCGACAAGAAGTTTTGCCACGTCTGCGCTCGCAGCCGGATAGATGTGTGAATTGCCATAGCTGCAGAGTGAACTCTGCTGGCTCTGCATATAATCATTGCTCGCGATGATCGGAATAGCGCGCAACAGCGTATCCGCCGCGAACAGCTGATGCATGGTCTGGATATAGAGCATGAACGAAGGCGCGTTTCCGGTGCGAAAACCCAGGCGCGCGTCACACACGCCGTTGAAGCAAACAGGGTTCAAGTCAGGCTCGTTTGGATATTCGATGGCCCAGATCGAACCTGGCACCAGAAGGAGGAAGCTGCGCAGGTCGGCAATCGTATTTGCCGGCTCGCGCCCCGTGAGAGTGAAGATGAACCGAACACCGGCGCGGGCAAGGCCGAGGTATGTGTTCCAGCCAAGGGTATTGGCGTCGGGTTCTCGACAGCGCATCAGGCGAATGCCACCAAGCTGGTCCATGGCACTCATGATATTGGGAACTTTGTATACCGACCCCGTGTCTTCCGGACGGCCTTGAACGCACAGGCGGGCGCGAGGTGACGGGCTTGAGCTTGCCGCCCCGATCAGCGGCGCTGCAGCAACTGCTCCCAGCAACTGCCTTCTTGACAGAGATAATGGCGATACTGCCAAAGCTTACTCCTATTGCGAGCTGATCCCGAGCTGACAATTCGGATGATAACCTGAAGCAGAGCGTCTTGTGAACCCCAAGAAAGTCCATTTTCGAACAAATATGTCGCAAAAATAAACGTTTGAAGTCCGTGACTTGTTTTTCTCGACCCCGACCCAAAAGGGATCATTGCTCGATTAGCGAGCTAATCCTGCAATCGATTGCAAGCCTGGCCGATCGTGCAGTCCGACCTGATCGAGCACGATCAACCTGTCGCGTCTGAGACCCGATCCGTTTGCAGATCAGCCGTCCTGTTCGGCTTCCTTCCAGCCCCAGAACAATCGGCAGGGCAGAACATTGAGCGCTTCATAGCCCTGGTCGATGCGGCGGAAATGCCGTGCCATGAAATCGCGTGCGGCGGCGGTGAACTGGTAGACCAGGAATGCGCCGCCCGGCCGCAGCACGCGGTGCGTGGATGCCGCGATGGCCGGGCCGATCCCGTCCGGCAGGGTCGAAAAGGGCAGGCCGGACAGGACATAATCGGCATGATCATGCCCATGCGCCTTCACGATCGCCTCGACATCGGCGGCCGAGCCCAGCACCGGGGTGAAGCGGCTGTCGCTGATCGTGGACCGCAGATAATCGATGAACAGCGGATTTGTGTCGATCACGATCAACTGGCCGTCGCGCCGCAACCGGTCGAGCACCGGGCGGCAGAAGGTGCCTACCCCCGGGCCATACTCGACAAACAGCCGGCACTCGTCCCAGCGGACCGGGGCCAGCATCTTGGCAATGGTAAAGCGCGAGGACGGGATGATCGAGCCGACCATCACCGGGTGCTGCAAAAACCCTTCCACAAACACGCCCCAGGGCCCCAATATGCGCTTCACATGGCGTTTGAGCCGGTCAGGCAAGGCGGCCGGGCGGGCTAGCTCGGAACTGGTCATCTATCGGCAAGTCCTGATACAACGGCCAGATCACAGGCCTATTTGGTTGTTCAAATATCGCAATGTTCGAACGGATTCCGCAAAAACCGCGCATGAACTGACAAAATCGCGCGTTTGCAGGTTTGTCCGGTCATTGCAAGTTGCATGCGCGAAACGCCGGATCGGCTTGCAGCGTTCCCGCAGGCTCGATTAAAGCAGGTCGCGCACCTTTTGTTGTGGCCGGCACAAGGCGGTGCCCTTTTCGGTCTCGACCAGCGGGCGCTCGATCAGCCGGGGTTCGGCCGCCATGGCGGCCAGCACCGCTTCATCGCCGGCTTGCAGCAAGCCCCGCTCCTCCGCATCGGTTCCGCGCAAGCGCAGGCCCTGTTGCGGCACAATCCCGGCCTGCGTGAAGAGTTGCGCCAGCCGGGCCGCGGTCGGCGGATCGCGGAGATATTCGACAATCGTCAATTCGACCCCGGGCGCTTCCTGCAGGATCGCCAGCGTCTTGCGCGATGTTCCGCAAGCCGGATTGTGCCAGATCGTTGCGCGCAAGGGCTCCTCCATTGTATGCCATGAGCTTCGCCGGTCGTAGCGGCTCTGCACCGTCCGGGCAATTGCACCGCCGCTGAGCCTCCGCAATGGAACATCGGGGGGCCTTGGCTGTTGATGCCCGCAAGACGGGAGTTCTACCCGGCTTCAAGGAGAGCACCATGAACCCGAAAACACACTATTTGGCGGCGTTCGCTCCAGCGCTGGCGATGATCCTGGCTGCTCCCGCCTATGCCGAAGGCAAAGGCGACCGCGCACAGCAGGCGATTGCCGCCGCGGATGCAAAGCTTCAGACCGCGCAGGCCTCCGGCGCTGCCACCGATGTTCCGCAGGAATATGCGCGGGCGCAGCAGGCGCTGGCCGATGCCCGCGAAGATGTCTCGGCGGGCAAGAAGGAGGATGCGATCCTGGCCGCCAATCATGCCGCAGCGCTGGCCGATGCCGTGGTCCTGGAGCAGCAGAAGCACAAGGATGAGGCAGCGGCGCGTCAGAACGACATGGCGCAGCAGCAGGTCGATGCCGCCCAGCAAAGTGCTGCGAGCGCGCAGCAGACCGCCGCTTCGGCGCAGCAGGATGCCGCCGCGGCCCGCCAGCAGGCCGCCGATGCCAGCGCGCGAGCAGACGCCGCGCAAGCAGCGGCCGCGCAGGCCGTCGCTACTCCGGTACCGCCGCCGGCTCAGGTCGCAACCACGGTAACGACCACCAATCAGACCAGCGGGACCGTACACCCCCATCATCACACCGTCGTCCACAAGACGACGATGCCGGCAACCGCCGCCGGCACCGATACCACCAAGACAACGGTGACTCAGACCGTTCAGCAATAATTCGGGCAGGTAGGCCAGAACTGAGGAGGCGATGCTGGCGCCGCCTCCTGCGAAATGGCAGTTTTTGCCTCCCTGGAGTAGGGCATGACCGACCACCAGTTCGTCGATATCGGCTCGGGCGGTCTGCAGGCCCAGATCAATCTTTGTGGCGCCGAATTGTGGCGGTTGGTTGATCGCGACGGTGTCGATCTGCTGTGGTCAGGCGATCCTGCGGTGTGGAGCGGTCGCGCCCCGATCCTGTTTCCGATCATCGGGAGCTTGGCGGGCGGCAGCTACCGTTACAAGGATGCCCGATATCCGCTGCATCGCCATGGCTTTGCGCGCCACACCTGTTTTTCGGTGGTCGAGCACAGCGCTGACAGCGTCTTGCTGCGGTTGGAGGCAAGTGCTGACAGCCGCAAGATCTATCCGTTCGAGTTTCAGCTCGACCTGCGCTTCACCTGCTCTGCCGACGCGCTGGAAGTGGCGGTCAGCGTGCGCAATCTCGGCGCCGATAAAATGCCGTTTTCGTTCGGTTTCCATCCGGCGCTGCGCTGGCCGCTCGAACCGGGGGCCAGTCGCGCCGATCATGTCATCGTCTTTGCCGCGCCCGAGCCGGCGCCGGTCTGCAGGCTGGATGCCGAGGGGCTGATCCTGCCGGAGTGCCAGCCGAGCCCCGTCGCCGGGCGGCGGCTTGAATTGCGCGACGACCTGTTTGTCGCTGACGCGCTGGTGTTCAGCAACCTCGTCAGCCGGTCGGTCGATTACGGCGCGCAACACCAGCAAGGCCGCCACATTCGGGTCGATTTCGATAATCTGCCGCTGCTCGGGGTGTGGACCAAGCCCGGCGCGGGCTACATCTGCATAGAGCCATGGCAGGGAATGGCCGATCCCGCAGGCTTCGACGGCGACATCCTGGCCAAGCCCGGGATCATCGGGCTGGCGTCCGATAACATTTGGCAGGCATCCATGATGCTGTCGATCGTGCCGCAAGCCGGCGGGCTCCAGTCATGACCCTGGACCATGAGGGGATGGTTCGCCGCGAACTTCATCTCGACTCATCGATCATGCCTGTTGCCGATTTGTCGCAGTTCCCGCAAAAAAATTGAGAAATGGGTGCCGTGGCGCAACAAATTACCTATACAGCCATTTCGCTCCATGAAATCCGGAGATCACGGTGCTGCGGTGCTGGAGGGTTTCTCAACTAAAAGGACTAGGCATGAAGAGACTTCTTATTGGCGCAGCGCTGGCGACGACAGCACTGAGCTCGGCGGCGTACGCGGGTGAGCCCGGCCCGTATGTCTCGATCAATGGTGGTGGGGTGATCACCGAAAACCAGCACATCAACGGCACGACCAGCGCAGCAATCGCGGCTGGTGCCGCTGCCGGCTTGCCGGGCGTTGGCCCTGGCGATACGCTGCATAACAAGCTGGGCTGGGATGCTGGCGGACAGGCCGGTCTCGATTTCGGCTTTCTGCGGCTTGAAGGCGACGTGAACTATGAGCGCATACACGGCAAGCGCCTGTATACGCCTACCGGTACGATCAACCAGGGCAGCGGGCTTTATGCGCGGTCGGCCAGTTTCTCGGC
>CAXTOI010000095.1:0-1583 GCA_964245645.1 uncultured Novosphingobium sp.
GTCTACTACCCGATGTTCGCCGGGCTGGCGCTCAGCGCGATCGAGGTCTTCGGCCTGCAATTCTGGCGCGTGCCGTTCATGATCCGCACCTTCGGCTGGAGCGAGGCACAGATCGGCAGGGTAATGGGCGGCATGATCCTGGTGGCGTCGCTGGCTGGGCTGGCGCTGGGCAGCATGTTCGTCGAATGGCTGGCGAAACGGCACAAGGACGCCAATGTGCGTGCCGCGACGATCCTGTTCGGCTGCGTCACCGTTTGTGCGATCGCGTCGCCGCTGATGCCCAACGGCTATGCGTCGCTGGCGGTGATGGCGTTGAGCGCAATGTTCGGGATCGCCGGCGCGGTGCCGCAGAACGCGGCCATCCAGCGAGTCGCGCCAAATGCCATGCGCGGGCAAGTGACCGCGATCTACCTGTTCATGTTCACCTTTTTCGGCGCGATGGGCAGCTTCGTCATCGGCCTGGTCCAGGATTATGTGATCGGCAACGAGGCCGACTTGTGGAAGACGTTGGTGCTAACCTCGGCGCTGCTGCTGCCGACGGCCACCTTCTTCATGGCCCGCGCCATCCGGCCTTACCGCGAGGAGGTCGCACGGCTGGAGGCACTCGGGCGTTGACACGCGCCGCCGCCCGCCGCAGAATGTACGCAACACATACAATAATGTGAACAGGAGAGATTAATGGCCGACGCCGATCGCATCGCTACGCTTGAAAAATCCGTCCAGGATCTGTCCCGTCGTCTGCTGCAGCGTGAGGACGAGCTCGACATCCGCAAGCTGCAGCACCTCTACGGCTACCTGATCGACAAATGCCTCTACAACGAGACGGTCGACTTGTTCACGCAGGATGGCGAAGTGCGCTTCTTCGGCGGCATCTGGCGCACCCAGGCAGGCATTCGCCGCTTGTATGTCGAACGCTTCCAGGCGCGATTTACCCATGGCACGAACGGTCCAATCGACGGCTTTCTGCTCGATCATCCGCAGTTGCAGGACATCATCGATGTCGAACCAGGCGGCGAGATTGCCTACGGCCGCGCACGATCGATGATGCAGGCGGGCCGGCACAAGGATTATACCGACCCGGCCAACTCGATGCTGGGTGCGCGCCAGTGGTGGGAAGGCGGCATTTACGAGAACACCTATCAGAAGGTGGATGGTATCTGGCGGATCAAGATCCTGAACTACATGCCGCAGTGGCACGCCGATTTCGACAGCGGCTGGATGAACACCAAGCCCGAATACGTCCCCTTCCCCAAGATCACCTACCCCGAGGACCCTACTGGCCCCGACGCGCTGATCGAGGATCACTGGCTGTGGCCGACGCACAAGGTCGTGCCGTTCCACATGAAGCATCCGGTGACCGGCGCGGAAATCGTGCCCGAGCGCTGGCAGGGTGATATCGACCGCGAACAGGCGCAGAAAGCCGCCAAGGCCGGCGCCTGACAGATCGAACCGACCGCGCCGCCTTGGTTGAAGCATCGTTATGCGGTGGCGACCGGGCAACAGGAGCGTGTTTCGACCATGGCCGCGCTGATCGGCGTGGCGTGAAAGAGAACCGATGACTTATCCTTCCCTGCACATGATGA
>CAXTOI010000095.1:1593-10085 GCA_964245645.1 uncultured Novosphingobium sp.
GCATGCGGTGGTGAACCCGGCGACCGGCCAGACGCTGGGCGAATTGCCGCTGGCCGACGCGGCCGATCTCGACCGGGCACTGGAAACCGCGCGGGCCGGCTTTCGCATCTGGCGCGATTCCACGCCGCAGCAGCGTGCCGCGGTGCTACAAGGGGCCGCGCGGCTGATGCTGGAGCGGCAGGAGGATCTGGCGCGGATCGCGACGCTGGAACAGGGCAAGCCGATCGCCGAGGCGCGCGTGGAAGTGCTGATGAATGTCGGCCTGTTCAATTTCTACGCCGGCGAAGTCTTCCGCCTGTATGGCCGCACCCTCGTCCGCCCCGCGGGCCAGCGCTCGACCGTCAGCAAGGAGCCGGTCGGCCCGGTCGCGGCCTTTGCGCCATGGAATTTTCCGCTGGGCAATCCGGGCCGCAAGCTGGGCGCGCCGATCGCGGCGGGATGCTCGGTCATCCTGAAGGCAGCGGAGGAAACCCCGGCATCGGCGCTCGGCGTGCTGCAATGCCTGCTCGATGCCGGCTTGCCCAAGGAAGTGGCGCAAGCGGTTTTCGGCGTGCCGGACGAGGTTTCGCGCCATCTGCTCGGCTCGCCCATCATCCGCAAGCTCAGCTTCACCGGATCGACCGTGGTCGGCAAGCATCTGGCCAAGCTGGCTGCCGATGACTGCAAGCGCACGACGATGGAACTGGGCGGCCATGGGCCGGTGCTGGTGTTCGGCGACGTGGATGTCGATCGCGTGCTCGATTCGATGGTGGCCGCCAAATATCGCAATGCCGGGCAGGTCTGCGTGTCGCCGACCCGGTTCATCGTGCAACAGGAAGTCTTTGCCCGTTTTCGCGACGGCTTCGTCGAACGCGCCCGCGGGATAACGGTCGGCGACGGGCTGGCGCCCGACACGCAGATGGGGCCGATGGCCAATCCGCGCCGGCCGGATGCGATCGAACGGCTGATCGGCGATGCCTGCGCGCAGGGCGCCACGCTGCACACCGGCGGCAAGCGCATCGGCAATCACGGGTTCTTCTATGCCCCCAGCGTCCTTTCCGACATTCCGCTGGACACCGCGATCATGAACGAGGAACCGTTCGGCCCCGTCGCGCTGCTCAATGCCTTTGCGGACGAAGCGGCGATGATCGCCGAAGCCAACCGCCTGCCTTACGGCCTGGCGGCCTACGCCTGGACTGAAGACGCCAAACGCCAGCGCCGACTGGCGCGCGAGATCGAAAGCGGCATGATCGGCATCAACACCACGATGATCGGCGGCGCGGACTCGCCGTTCGGCGGCGTCAAATGGTCGGGGCACGGGTCGGAGGACGGGCCCGAGGGGGTCGACGCGTGCCTGGTCACCAAGGCAGTCCACGAAGGATAAACGATGACGCATCCACTGAATACCGGCGGCGACCGGGGCTATAAGCGAATCGCCACGGAAGAGGCCTTTGCCACGCGCGAGCAGATCGATGCCTATCTGCGCATGGTCAAGGACAGCAGCGCTGACCGGGGCATGACTTCGCTCTGGGGTTTCTATGCGCAATCGCCGTCGGCGCGGGCGACCGAGATCATCGACCGGTTGCTCGACCTGGGCGACCGCCGCCTGGCCGACATGGATGCCACCGGCATCGATGTAGCGATCCTGTCGCTCACTTCGCCCGGCGTGCAGCCGCTGCCAAACGTGGACGAGGCCAAGGGCCTGGTGACGCGCGCCAACGACATGCTGGCCGAACGCTGCGCCGCGCATCCCACTCGCTTCGTCGGCATGACCTCGATCGCGCCGCAGGACCCGCAATGGTCGGCAGCCGAGATCCGGCGCGGGGCCGCGCTGGGCTTTCGCGGCGTCATGGTCAACAGCCATACGCAGGGGCATTATCTCGACGAGCCGCAGTTCGACCCGATCTTTCGCGCGCTGGCCGACAGCGGGCAACCGCTCTACATCCACCCGCAGACGCTGCCCGACGCGATGATGGGCGGGCTGGTCGAGGCCGGGCTGGACGGCGCCATCTTCGGATTCGGCGTGGAGACCGCCATGCACGCGCTGCGGCTGATCACCAGCGGCATGTTCGATCGCTATCCCGATCTGCAACTCGTGCTGGGCCATGGCGGCGAGGCGCTGCCCTATTGGCTGTACCGCACGGATTACATGCACAAAGCCGGCGTTCGGTCGCAGCGCTACCCCAACATCAAGCCGCTGAAGAAGGATTTCTTCGCCGTGCTGCGCGAGAATGTGCTGGCCACGACCAGCGGCCTGCCCTTTGCGCCCGCGATCAGGCTGATGATCGAGGTGATGGGCGAGGACCGGGTGATGTACGCGATGGATTATCCATATGAATATGTCGCTGACGAGGTGCGCACCCACGATCTGCTCGACATCTCCGACAGCGCCAAGCGCAAACTGATGGAGACCAACGCCGCGCGCGTGTTCAGGCTGTGACCGGCGCCGGGCCGGCGACCGCCATCCCGCGGGGTGCGCGCTATGCCTTGCTGCTGGTCGCGCTGACCAATACCGTCAGCCTGCTCGACCGGCAGATCCTGGCGATCCTGGCCCCGGCGATCAAGCACGATCTCCATGTCGGCGATGCCGAGATGGGGCTGCTGTTCGGCACCGTCTTCGCGCTGTTCTACGCCGTGTTCTCCCTGCCGCTGGGGCGATTGGCGGACGGCTGGAACCGGACCCGCCTGCTGTCGCTGTCGCTGGTGTTCTGGTCGGCGGCCACTGCACTGGGCGGTCTGGCCAGCAGCTTTTCCATGCTGGCCGCCTCGCGCCTGGGTGTCGGCATCGGCGAGGCGGCGAGCCAGCCGGCCGGCACCAGCCTGATCTACGACTACTGGCCGCGGCACCGGCGCGGTTTCGTCATGGCGATACTCGCCTCGGCGATCGCGCTGGGCATCGGCGGGTCACTGGCGCTCGGCGGATTGGCTGCCGGCTGGTGGGATGGACTGACTGCCGCCGGCCGTGCGCCCGTTGCGCTGCACGGTTGGCAATTCGCGCTGATCGTTGCCGCGGTGCCCGGCTTTTTCGTTGCGCTGCTGCTGAGGCACGTTCGCGAGCCGCTGCGCGGCGCGATGGACGGGGTGGAAACGCCGCCTGATCCGCACCCCTTTCGCGCCAGTGGCGCAGTGCTGGGCGCGGTGTTGCCGGGATCGAACTGGCTGAACCTGCGCCGCGCCGGAGCGGATCGTCGCGTCTGGCGCGTCAATCTGGTGGCGCTGGCAGTCATCGTGCTGGGCATGATCGCGCTGACCCATGGGGCCAACGCGCTGTCGCCGCGCCCTATGCTGCAGTTGGGCAGTCTGTGGATCGGCCCGCACGCGCTGCAATGGAGCGTAATCGGCTTCGGACTCTATGTCCTGGTCAATCTGCTGCAATCGCTCAAGCTGTCCGATCCGCAAGCCTTTGCGGTGATGACCCGATCACCGACGCTGATCATGGCGATGGCGGTCGGGGCGCTGCAGTCGGTGGTGAATTACGGGATGATGGCGTTCAACCCCAGCTTCATCATCCGCTACTATCACGAGACCATGGCGCATACGGCGTTGCGGTTCGGTCTGCTGGCCGCCGCAACCGGCATCGCCGGCCCGCTGGTCTGGGGCCCTTTGTCGGACGCGCTGCACCGCCGCTACCCCGGCGCCGGTCGCGCCTGGGTGGCGCTGTTCGCCATGGGGGTATCGCCGTTCCTGTCCTTCTGGGTCTACCTTGCGCCCAGTGCGGGCGATTTCTATGTCCGCTTCGTGTTCTACGGCCTGGTGCTGACCGGCTGGCTGCCGCCGCTTTATGCCATCCTGTATGATCAGGTGCTGCCGCGAATGCGCGGGCTCACCGCCAGCCTGTACCTGCTGGCGATGACGATCCTGGGTCTGGGCATTGGTCCTTACGTAGTCGGGCTGCTGTCCGACGCGACCGGAAACCTGCGCTGGTCGATGCTGGGGATCAATGCAGTGGGCGTGCCGATCGTCGTGCTGATGCTGGTGATCATGCGGCGGGCGCAGCGCGACGAAGATGCGCTGCTAGCACGGGCCGATGTGTGATCTGCAACGGCTTTGACGGATAGCGGCTTCCGGCACTTTTGCCGACCTGCCATCGCTTGGCTGGCCAGCGGCCGCCCCATACCGGCACCTGCTTTCCTCGCGGAAAATCAAGATGAGCGCAAACTAACGAGGCTCAGGGTATATGGGGACCGGGAATGATGCAGAATTTCCGCACGATGTTTACGTCACCCGCCACACCCACAGCTTGATCGCCAGCGCCTGACGGGCGCCCGCACACACGAAGATGCTGCGGTTGAGCCAGTCGTATTTACCCGAAGGCGCGATGAATTCCGGCACAGTGCGGAAATAATATTCCGCCGGATCGACATCCTCCCCGCGCGCCAGGCGCTGCATCACCTCGGGCGGGCCATGACGCAGGCCGCGATTGCGGATCTGGATGACCGCGCCGTCGTCGGTTTCCAGCGCGTAAGTGGCATCCGCCAGCGTCACCCCGTCAGGCCGCGTCACTTGCCAATCGGCGCCCTGGCCCAGCAGTCGCCCGCGAATGCGAGGGCCCGCCACCGGGCCGGAAAAGATCGGGATGATCCGCCGGATCCCGTCATAGGTCTCTCCGATCGCGATCGGCTCGCCCAGCGCGCCACCGGCCTCATAGACGAACTCCAGCCCGGGCTGGATCATGCTGCCGCCGCCATGCCGATCTCCGCCGCCGTCGCCCAATTGCCGTGCAGGCCGAAGCGCAGGCGGATCGGGATGTGGATCTCGGCGATCGGCCCCTTGGCGATGTCGGTCGCATCGAACAGCAGCAGGTCCGAGCGATGTTCTTCCAGCCGGTTGCACACCTGCACGATCCAGCCGTCACCTTCTGCGGCATCAGCCGAGCGCGGGATGAAACAGGGTTCCTGCAACGAGGAGACCGGCCCGCACCACCAGGTCTGTTCCGTGCCGGTCTGGTGATCGATCAGGCCCAGCGAGTTCATGATCATGCCCGCCGCGCTGCCGCCCTTCAGTTCGACCGGCTTGGCCGGGTCGATCACCAGCATCCAGCCATAGCGATACGGCAGGCCAGTGCGCCGCTCGTCGATGCGGGGAAATTCGCCCATCATCCCGGTCAGCCGCTCGCGGCCGGCAAAGGCGTCGGAATTGGATTCCATGTCGACCGTCCAGCGCGTCAGAAAACTGGCGCTTTCCGGTCCGTTGAACGGCTTGCCGTGAATATCGGGGAAGAACGGGAACATGTTGTTCTTCGCTTCCGGCGTGTCGAAGTGAATTTTCGAGCCGTCCTGGAAGGCGTTCATCACATGGCTGGCAAAGCAGTTGTCGCGCTTGAACCAGCGGATGTCCGCCGCGGTCGCATCGGCGCGCCGCGGCAGTACGCCCAGATAGCCCGGCAGCGTGGTGTCGAACCCGAAATGCGGCAGCCCCGCTTCGAGCCGTTCCCAGTTCGAGGTGCTGGGCACGACATGGAACAACGCGTAATCGGGGGTGATCGCAAAATCATGCATCATCGCATAATATGGCAACTCGAACCATAATTCCTGTTTCAGTTCTCCTGCCGGCGAGACGACATAATATGTCATGTCGTGAGTCAGCACGCCTTTGGCGGCATAGCCGAAGGCGATCATGTCGCCGGTCGCCGGATCCACTTTGGGATGCGCGGTAAAGGTCTGGCCGGTCATGGCGCCGTTGAACCAGGTGTAGCCTTCGGTCTCCAGCGTCGCCGCGTTCATCACCAGCGCCGGCGAATCCTCCTTCAGCGCATAGAGCTTGCCGCCAAAAACGAAGGCGTTCGTGTTGGCCGTGCCGCGAATCCGGTCCTTGACCGCATCATCGTCGCCCAGCGGGTTGCGATAGCCGCCGAACAGCCCCTTGCCCGCCGCGTTTTCCAGCTTCCATTTGTCGGTCTGCGCCCAACGTTGCCGGAAATCCACCCGCCCGTCATGGAACCGAAACATCGATATCATCCCGTCGCCGTTGAAGGCGATGTCATCGCCCAGCCGCGGCGCGAACTGCGGATCGGGCTGCACGCGATAGAACGCGCCGTCCAGTTCGCGCGGCACCGCCCCTTTCATATCGAGATCGGCGACGTCCGCCTCGATTCGCGATGGGGTGTTGAAGCCGGTAAACGCCGGCGTTTCGGGAAAATTCGCCACGATCCATCCTCTCGTTCTCTTTGGTCGCATTGTATGCAAGACGAACGATTATTCAAGCGTGCGGATTGACGCTGCAACGCGTTCCGACCAGACAGGTAGAATGACTACCCAGGATATGCAGAGCGATGGCCGGGCGCGGCCGAAGGAAGACATCGGCGGGATCGATGATATCGTCGGCTTTCACATCAGGCTGGCGCATGGCGCGGTCTACCGCCACTTCACCGAAACCTTTGCCGATCTCGACCTGACCCAGAAACAGGTGTCGGTGCTCTGGCTGATCGACGATCACCCCGATATCGCCCAGGTCGATATCGGCCGCCGCCTGCGCATGGACCGCGCAACCGTGATGGCGATCATCAACCGCCTGCAGGCGCGCGGGCTGGTCGAACGGGGCGCATCGACCGGTGATCGGCGCCGGCAGACGCTGCATCTGCCACCGGCGGGCCATGCGGCGCTGGTCGGCGCACGCAATTGCATCCTGGCGCATGAAGCCTGGTTGAAATCGCGCTTTTCGGTGCGCGAAACGCGCCAGCTGATCGATCTGCTGCGCCGCATCCACGAATGACGTCACCCTAACGCTTGTATGACAAATCACGGCATCGGCTCCCGGCTGGCTTGACATCTTCCTGATCGTCGGCCATTTTCATAGTAACGAATGTTACCGTTGAGGAGAGAAAGCGCTGTGGAGTTGAAGCTCCCTCCCCGTCTGTCGCCCACGCAGTTCCAGGCGTCGCTCAGCGCGTTAGCGGCTGTCGTCGGCAGGGATTGGTTGCTGGCGTCGGATGCGGACCGCGACGCCTATTCGGACATCTATGCGCCGGGGTCAGCGGAGGAGTGGCCCGCCTCCGCCGCCGTATCCCCGGCCAGCGTCGAGGAACTGCAGGCGATCGTCCACCTGGCCAACGAGCACAAGACGCCGCTGTGGCCGGTCAGCCGGGGCAAGAACCTGGGCTATGGCACCGCAGCGCCGCGCATGGCCGGGTCGGTCGTCGTCGATCTCGGGCGGATGAACCGCATTCTCGAGGTCGATGCGCAGCTCGGCTATGCAGTGGTCGAACCCGGCGTCGGCTTTTTCGATCTGTACGAGCACCTGCAACGCGAGAAGCTCCCACTGTGGCTCTCGGTGCCCGGCAATGCCTGGGGCTCGGTGATCGGCAACGCGCTCGACCATGGCATCGGCTATACGCCCTACGGCCTCAATGCGCGGCAATTATGCGGGATCGAGGCGGTGCTACCCGATGGCAGCCTGGTCCGCACCGGGCTGGGCGCGATGGCCGGCAACAAGGCGTGGCACGTGTTTCCGTTTGGTTTCGGCCCGACCTGGGACCTTATGTTCTCGCAATCCAACCTGGGGATCGTGACCAAGGCTGGCGTATGGCTGATGCCCGCGCCCGACACGTCGCTGGAACTGGTCTGGAATATCCCCCAGGAAGAAGATATCGGCTGGGTGATGGACACGCTCGCCCCGCTCAAGATCGCGGGCGTGGTCGACCAGTCGATCTTCATCCCCTCATGGTTGGGCAAGATGGTGCTGAAGGGCCAGCGCCGGGATTTCTGGGATAAGCCCGGTGCCATTCCCGAATGGCGGGTGAAGGAACTGCTGGCAAAATACAATCTGGGCTATTGGCAGGTCGCCTTGCGGCTGTATGGCGACGAAGGTATCGTCGGCGCACGCGCGACGGTGGTGAAGCAGGCGATGGCAAGGCATCTGAATGTGCCGCCCGCCGAGCATTGGTGGCGCCAAGGCGACCCGGTCAACGCGATGGACATCACCATGGGCGTGCCCTCGGCCGTGCCGCTGCAGATGAGCGACTGGGTTGGCGGACGCGGCGCGCATCTGGGCTTTTCACCGGTGGTGCCGGCCAATGGCGCCAACGTGATGGACCAGCTGAAACGCAGCCGGAAGATCATCGGCCAGGCCGATGTGGATTTCTACGCCAGCTTCACGATCGGCGGGCGCTTCGCCAACAATGTCAACATGCTGATGTACGACCGCGACGATCCCGCCGCCATTGCCCGGATGCGCAAACTGTTCGATACGCTGATCGCCGAGACGGCCAAGGCCGGCTATGCCGAATATCGCACGCATATCGGCTGGATGGACAAGGTCAACGCGACGTTCGACTTCAACGACCACGCGATGCGCCGGCTCAACGAGCGGGTCAAAACGGCGCTGGACCCCAACGGCATCCTGGCGCCGGGCAAACAAGGCGTATGGCCCGCCGCTTATCGCGACCAGGGCGCCGCCCTGACGGGAGGACCGCGGTGAGGTACGGCATCATCGCGCTGGTTGCCGCCACATCCTGCCTTGGCGTGGCCGTCGCACAGACCACCACCGCGCCGCCCGGACCCGGCGAAATGCCGGGG
>CAXTOI010000096.1:0-10014 GCA_964245645.1 uncultured Novosphingobium sp.
CAAGTCAGCATCAACGCAACAGGCAATTACGACTTCGCGGTGATCGGCGCAGGCATGGCCGGCTCTTCGCTGGCCGCAGAACTGGCGGCCGGCGGCGCGCGCGTCGTGCTGGTCGAGGCCGAACCCGCACCCGGCTATCACGCCACCGGGCGGTCCGCGGCGTTCTGGACCGAAAGCTACGGCGGCCCCGGGGTACAGCCGCTGACTGCCGCCTCCGGCCCGTTCCTGCGTGAACATGGTTTCCTGACGCAGCGCGGCGCCCTGACCATCGCCCGCGCCGGACAGGAAGCCGAACTGGGACGCTTCGCCGCACGCTTTGCCGCGCTGGGCGTGGACATGGCGCTGCTCGATCACACCGGCGTCGCCGCCCGCATCCCCGGCCTGCGCCCCGCCTGGACCGCCGGGGTGCGGGCGCCGAGCGGCTGCTACAGCGACGTGGCCGCGCTGCACCAGAATTATCTGAGCGCGGCCCGGCGCGGCGGCGTGCAACTGCTCTGCGGGGCCAGCCTGGCCGCCGCCGAACTGCGCAGCGACGGCTGGCGCCTGACCCTCAGCGATGGCAACGCGCTATCCGCCGACCGGCTGGTGAACGCTGCCGGCGCCTGGGCGGACGGTGTTGCGCAACTGGCCGGCGTCCGCCCGATCGGCATAACCCCCCTGCGCCGCACGATGGCGCAACTGCGCTGCACCCCCGAGCCTCCCGCAAGCCTGCCGCTGGTCCTGGACATCGCCGAGCAGTTCTACTTCAAACCCGACGCCGGCCGCTTGTGGCTCAGCCCGCATGACGAGGTCCCCAGCGCCCCCTGCGACGCCGCCGCGAACGAAGTAGACGTCGCCACCGCCATCGCCCGGTTGGAAACCGTCGTGGACTGGCAGATCGACCGCGTCGAGCACCGCTGGGCCGGCCTGCGCAGCTTCACCCCCGACCGCCTGCCCGTCTACGGCCCGGACGCAAGCGTACCACGATTCATCTGGTTCGCGGGGCAGGGTGGATTCGGCATCCAGACGGCACCGGCTGCGGCGCGGCTGACGGCGGGGTTGTTGCTGGGGCAGGCCGACAGTGGTGTTTGTGATCCTGCACCCTATCGCGCCGAGCGCTTTGGTTGAACTGAGTGTCTTTTGACGGCGGGCACAGGTGGCGCTCACCTTCCCTTTCCGCGCGTCCCGAACTTGTCACCGAGTGCTTTTCGTATTTATGTCCGCATCGGTAAACGCGGGGATGTTCATGGCTTCATTAGCAGCGCTCATAGGGCTGGCAGCATTGGCTACCGCGCAGCCATCGCCATCATCAGCCGATATCACCGCCGCAGGTCCGAACGGTGCGCTAAAGGGAACCATCACCGGCAACGCCGGCAATGGACAGCCGGTTGTTCTGATCGTACCCGGCTCAGGTCCTACCGACCGCGACGGCAATAACCCGCTTGGCGTCAAGGCGGCGACTTACCGGCTGCTGGCCGAGGGCTTGGTGCGACAGGGCATCGTCACCGCTCGCATCGACAAGCGCGGGATGTTCGCCAGCGCGAGCGCGGTTCCCGATCCGAATGCAGTGACGTTGACCGATTATGTGCAGGATACCGATGCCTGGATCGAAGCGCTTCGTCGTCGCACCGGCGCCGGATGCGTGTGGCTGCTGGGCCATAGCGAGGGGGGGCTGGTTGCGCTCGCCACCGCGGCGGATCGACCGGATCATATTTGCGGTCTGGTGCTGGTTGCAACAGCCGGGCGCACGCTCGGCGCCATTCTGAAGCAACAGTTGCGGGCCAACCCTGCCAACGCCCCGTTGGTGGATGATGCCAACCGCGCGATCGATACGCTTACAGCAGGGCGTCGGGTTGACCCGGCCACGATCCCGCCACCTTTGTTGCCGCTTTTCAATCCACAGGTTCAAGGCTTCCTGATCAGTGAAATCGGCGTCGATCCGACCGCGCTGATCGCCCGGATCAGGAGACCGATCTTGATCGTGCAGGGAGAACGCGACCTTCAGGTAAGCGTAGAGGACGCGCAGCGCCTAAAGCTCGCTGCGCCACCTGCGCAACTGGCATTGCTGCCCGCCACCAATCACGTCCTCAAGGAGGTGGATTCCAATGATCCGGGAGCAAACATCGCGACTTATGCCGCCCCTGATCAGCCACTCGCGCCCGGAGTGGTCGAAACAATCGCTAAGTTCATCAACGGAAAATAGCGCTATCTCCGCCCCGCCGCCACCGCCGCATCGCTCGCCAGCCGATCCGCGCGCTCGTTCTCCGGATGCCCGGCGTGGCCCTTCACCCATTGCCAGCTGATCTTGTGCGCGCTGCTGGCGGCGATCAACTCGCGCCACAGATCCTCGTTCACCACCGGCTTCTTCGCTGCATTGCGCCAGCCGTTCTTCTGCCAGCCGAAAATCCATTTGGTGATGCCGTCGATCACGTAGCGGCTGTCGGTATGCAGCGTCACATCGCAAGGCGCGGTCAGCGCGCGCAGGCCGCGGATGGCGGCGGTCAGTTCCATGCGGTTGTTGGTGGTCGCCCGTTCGCCGCCCGACAATTCCTTCTCATGCTCGCCCAACCGCAGGATCGCGCCCCAGCCCCCCGGGCCGGGATTGCCCTTGCAGGCGCCATCGGTGAATATCTCGACCTGCTTGCGACTCATATCATCCTGCAGCAAAAAGCTTTCCTGAGACTCCTCCCGCTTAGAGGAAGGTTGGGTAGGGGTGTACTGCGGCCGGCGTGGACGCCAGACTTTCGGTATCACGCGCCGAAAATTCCGGCATTGGCGGGATCGGCGTAGAATTCCAGCCGCCGGGCAAAAGCCATCGGGTCCTTGCGCACGACCAAGGCATCTGCCGGCGTATGCAGCCAGTCATAAGCACGGGTAGCCAGGAACCGCAGCGCCGCCCCGCGCGCCAGCAGCGGCAGCGCAGAGCGCTCGGCCGGGGCGAGAGACCGCACGCTCTCATACCCCGCCAGCAGCGCCGCCGATGCCGCCCCGTCGAACCGGCGTCCGGCGGCATCGAAACACCACGCCGCATGTGTGACCGCGACATCGTAAGCAATGATATCGGTGCAGGCGAAGTAGAAATCGATCAGCCCGGTCACCCGCTCGCCCAGCATCAGCACATTGTCCGGGAACAGATCGGCATGGATGATCCCGTGCGGCAGATCGGCCGGCCAGTTGTCCGCAACCACCGCTAGTTCATGCGCCACCAAGGCACCCAGGGCCGGATCGATGGCCGCCAACCCGTCGGCGCCGCAGCCGTCCAGCAACTCGCGCCATTGCCCCACGCCCAGACCATTGGCGCGCGTCTCGCGCAAATCGGCCGCGCCCAGATGAACCCGTCCCAGCGCCACCCCGACCGCGCCCGCCACCGCCGGGGTCGGCGCATCGACGCTGACGCCGGGCAGAAATTCGATCAACGCCACCGCCTTGCCATCGAGCATGCGGCAAGCGGCGCCATCACGATCATGGACCGTCCGCGGCACCGGGCACCCACGATCGGCGAGATGGTCGAGCAGCCCCAAGAAAAACGGCAGCTCGGCCACCTCGGTGCGCTGCTCATACATCGTCAAAATAAATCGGCCGCCGCTGGTATCGATCAGCCAGTTGCTGTTGGATACGCCCTCGGCGATGCCCTTGGCCGATACCAGCGTGCCGATGTCGTATTCAGCGATCAGGGATGCCAGAACCTCGCCGCCCAACTGCGTGTACACCGCCATGATCGCGTGGTTAGCCGCCGAGCTGGCGCGGCAGCTTGAATATCATATGCTCTTCGGCGGTGATCAGCGTTTCTTCGGAAACCTCGCGGAAGGTGGCGATGAAATCGATCACTTCGCGCACCAGCGATTCGGGCGCGGAGGCCCCCGCCGTCAACCCCAGCGTATTTACCCCGTCCAGCCAGGCCGGATCGATCTCGTTGGCCCGCTGCACCAACTTGGCCGGCGTCCCGCAGCGGTCGGACACTTCGACCAGCCGCATCGAGTTCGAACTGTTCGGCGCGCCAATCACGAACAGCAACTCGCAATCGGGGGCGATCGCCTTGACCGCCGCTTGCCGGTTGGAGGTGGCGTAGCAGATATCCTCGGCGCGCGGGGCGTTGATCTGCGGATAGCGCGCCTGCAGTGCCGCGATGATCTCCGCCGTGTCGTCCACCGACAGCGTGGTCTGCGTCAGAAACGCCAGCGCATCATCGGTCGTGAAATTGAGCGTGGCAACATCGTCGATCGTCTCGACCAGCGTCATCGTGCCATCGGGAACCTGGCCAAAGGTGCCGATCACTTCGGGATGGCCTTCATGGCCGATGAAGATGATGTGGCGCTTGGCCTCCAGCTGGCGCTCCGCCTGGCGATGCACCTTGCTGACCAGCGGGCAGGTCGCATCCAGCCAGTCGAGCCCGCGGGCGGTCGCGGCCGCCGGGATGGCTTTGGGTACGCCATGCGCGCTGAAAATCACCGGCGCGCCATCAGGCACCTCGTCCAGTTCCTCGACGAAAATCGCGCCCTTGGCCTTCAGTCCCTCGACCACGAAACGATTATGGACGATCTCATGCCGCACATAGACCGGCGCGCCATATTTGGCGATTGCGCGTTCGACGATCTCGATGGCGCGATCGACTCCGGCGCAAAAGCCGCGCGGCGCGGCTATCAGCAGGCGAAGAGGGGGCAGCAACCGCACGGGCGGGCGAGCGGAGACATCGGGCGCAACGGCGGGAAAGGGAGCGTTCATATTGCGCCCTCTAGCGCTTCGCAGCGACGCCCGCTAGGGCGAGCTTTCGAAATCAAGGAAGCCGGGATGAACAATCGCGCTCGCCACACCCTGGCCAGCCTCTCTCTTGCCGCCATAGCCTGCGCCGCGCTGGCGGGGTGCAAATCGCACGGCGATATCGTTGTCGATGAAGGCGTGGGCATTACCGCGATCCGCACTGCGTGCCCCGCCGTCGGCATCGCCGATTACACCGGCGATATCACCCTGTTTCAGCGTCCCGCCGTGCCGGAAGCCAGCGCCATCGATGTCACCGCAGCGATGACCGACGTGCGCAGCCAGTGCGATTCCGCCACCGACAAGGTCCGCAGCAACGTCACCTTTGCCGTCCTTGCCCGCCGCATCGACACGCATGGCGCGCGCAGCGTCACGCTGCCGTTCTACCTCACCGTGGTTCGTGGCACGACCGCGGTGATCGCCAAGCGCATCGGCACGGTCACGATCAACTTCGCCGACGGCCAGGACCGCGCGCAAGCCACCGGCGTCGGCACGGTGATCGACAAGGCTGAAGCCACGCTCTCCGCCGATGTCCGCAGACGCATCACCGGAAAGCGCAAAGCCGGCGAAGCCGACGCCGCCATCGATCCCCTGTCGCTGCCGGACGTGAAGGAGGCCGTTGCCCGCGCGACATTCGAAGTGATGGTTGGTTTCCAGCTGACCGACGATCAGTTGAAATACAACGTAACGCGTTGATCGGGCTTGCGCGGCCGGCGGCAATCGCCGCGCGCGCAACCTTTTTCCTAGCGGGACGTTGAACTTGGGCACGCCGGATGAAGATCGATCCGGATGGCGGGATTTCAGATCATGAGGCGCCTGGCGGAACTTGTTTCCGCTTCACTTGTGACGCATAGTTGAAGGAGACATTTTATGAAAATGAAACTGAACCTCATCGCCACGGGTGCGGTGCTGGCGTTGGGATGCGCCGCGCCCGACATGGCGCAGGCTGACCAGTACCGTCATTATCATGGGCATACGCGCTATGATCACCGTTGCGGCGGTGGCAATGGCGCGGTCGGCACCGTCGCGGGCGGCGCCGGCGGCGCTTTGCTTGGCAATGCGATCGGCGGCGGCGTCCTGGGCACGGTTGCCGGCGGCGTCGGCGGCGCCCTGCTGGGCCGGCATCTGGACAAGGTCCACACCCGCCACCGCAACGGCTGCTGAGCTCCAGGCACGACGAATGCCCGAGGCGCGAGGAATGCCCGGACGCGCTACATAACCGTATCGTCGCCCCGGGCTTTGACCCGGGGCTGGGCTATTATTCAGGCAAATTGTTGAGCTGTATCGATTTTTTCCGACTTTCCGCACAAGAAGCCCGATCCCGGATCAAGTCCGGGATGACGGTATGAAGTTATATCAGCGCCTGTAGGGATTGCCCCTCGCGCCATTGGCATCTGCAAACATCCCATCTGTCTGGTTCCCTTGGCGGCCCAAACCCGCTAACCGCCCCGCCATGGCCGATACCCTCACCTTGCACGCCGCGTTCGCCCGCAATGTCGATGCCGCCCTCGATGCGCTGATCGCGCGGGGCATCTTGCCCACCGGCCTCAGCCGCGCCGCCGTCGCGGTGGAGCCGCCGCGCGATCCCGCGCATGGCGATCTGTCCACCAATGCCGCGATGGTCCTGGCCAAACCCGCAGGAACCAATCCGCGCGCGCTGGCCGAAGCGCTGGTCGGCGAACTGGTCGAGCTGCCGCAAGTCACACAGGCCGAGATCGCCGGCCCCGGCTTTATCAACCTGCGGTTCGAGAACGCCAGCTGGCTCGATGAACTGCGCGCGATTGCCGCGTTGGGGCCAGACTATGGACGCTCGACGATGGGTGGCAACACCATTGTCAATATCGAATATGTTTCCGCCAATCCCACCGGGCCGATGCACATGGGCCATTGCCGCGGCGCAGTCGTGGGCGATGCCCTGGCGACACTGCTCGAATACGCCGGCCACCGGGTGGTCCGCGAATATTACCTCAACGATGCCGGCGCACAGATCGATGTCCTCGCCCGCTCGGTGCATTTGCGGTATCGCGAGGCGCTGGGCGAGCCGGTGGCCGCCATTCCCGAAGGGTTATACCCCGGCGATTACCTGATCCCGGTGGGGCAGGCGCTGGCCGATGAATTCGGCGACCGCTACGCCGCTGCGCCCGAAGCCGAATGGCTGATCCCGTTTCGCACCCGCGCCGTCGCGGCGATGGTCGAAATGATCCGCTCCGATCTGGCGTTGCTGGGCATCGCCCATGATGTCTTCTCGTCCGAGGCCGCATTGCAGGCCGCCGGCAAGCCCGAGGAAGCCGAAGCCTGGCTGCGCGCGCGCGATCTGGTCTATGATGGCGTGCTCGAGGCGCCCAAGGGCAAGCTGCTCGAGGATTGGGAGCCGGTGGCGCTGCCGCTGTTCCGCTCGACCAGGTTCGGCGACGACCAGGATCGCCCGATTCGTAAATCGGACGGCAACTGGACCTATTTCGGCGCCGATCTCGCTTATCATTTCCAGAAGGCCCGGAATGCCGACGCGCTGGTCGATATCTGGGGCGCCGATCATGCCGGCACGGTGAAGCGGATCAAGGCCGCCGTCGCCGCACTGACCGCGGAGCAGGACAAGCCGACGCCGTTCGAGATCAAGCTCGTCCAGATGGTGCAAATGCTGCGCAATGGCGAGCCGGTCAGGATGTCCAAGCGTTCGGGCAATTTCGTCACCCTGGCCGAGGTCGTCGGCGAGGTCGGCAAGGATGTCGTGCGCTTCACCATGCTGACGCGCAAGCCCGAGGCGCAGATGGATTTCGACTTTGCCAAGGTGGTCGAGGCGAGCAAGGAAAACCCGGTGTTCTATGTGCAATATGCGCATGCCCGGATTTGCTCGACGCTGCGCAAAGGCGCCGTCAAGGGCTTTGCGCCCAGTGCGGCGGCGCTCCACCGGCTGGGTGTGGAGGAACTGGCGCTGGTCGCCCGCGCCGCGCAATTTCCCCGCCAGGTCGAAGCGGCGGCAGCGGCGCGCGAGCCGCATCGCATCGCCTTTTTCATGGCTGAGCTGGCGGCGGAGCTGCATGCCTATTGGAATCTGGGCAATGATCAGCCGGCCAAGCGCTTCATCGTTGCGCAAGATGCCGAATTGACCGGAGCAAGGCTTTTCCTCGGCGCACAAATCGGGCAGATCATCCGTAACGGGCTGGCGCTGCTGGGCGTGGCCGCAGTCGAGGAAATGTAGCCATGGCAGGGGCGCGCGAAGAGCAATTGGTGCCGGGCAGCAAACGCCCGACCTCCGCCCCGGCCAATCGCGCGCCTTCGGCATTCGGCTGGCAGGACGGCGCCGACCACGCTGGCGCCGAGCACAGCCTACCCGGCCTGCATGGCGAGGAACGCCTGCCCTGGCTCAACTCGGTGGACGACGATCCCGAGGCGGGGCTCGATACCGGCCGGGTCTGGGCATTTGTCCTGTGCGCCATCGCCCTGCTGCTGCTGATCGCCGGTGGCCTATGGTGGACCGCGCATCGCCGCGAAGCCAGTGCCGCGCTGGCCGATGGCAGCCTGATTACCGCACCGCTCGGCCCGATCAAGGTGGCGCCGCAGGATCCGGGCGGAAAGACCTTCGACGGCACCGGCGATTCCAGCTTCACGGTGTCGCAGGGCCATGTCCCCGGCGCGCCGCTTGCGGGTAGTGATCAAGCCGACGGCGGCGCGGCGGCAGGCATCGACCCGACCGCCGGAAAGGATGGCAGCCCGGCCGCGACGGTTGCCGGCAGCGGCGGCGGTTCGCCCGGCGGGATCGGCGTCCAGGTGGGCGCGTTTTCCACGCAATTGGCCGCAGAAGCCGCTTGGGCGCATTTGGCCAAAGCCTATGGCGACTTAGCCGGCAGCACGCACCGGATTGTCACCAGCCAGGCCGATATCGGCACCGTCTATGGCTTGCAGGCAGTGGCCGGCAGCGACGCTGCGGCGAACGCGCTATGCGACAGATTGAAGGCCAGCGGCTTGAATTGCCAGGTCAAGAACTGATTCCAGATCGCGTTGGTGCTGACTCTTCTCCCCTCCCGCTTGCGGGAGGGGTTGGGGGTGGGCCGCACCAGGCGCGTCACTAGGAAACTGAAAAGAAGGAAGAAGTGCCCACCCATTGCCGAACAGCGAGGGAGACATAGGTCGCTGTCCACAATCCCGCATCCGCCTCCGCTTGCCTGCACCGTCCCCTTGCGGCATTCCAAACCCATGACCCCGGCGATCTTCGGCCTTTCCGGCCCCGTCCTCACCGATGACGAGCGCAGGTTTTTCGCCGATGCGGACCCGGCGGGCTATATTCTGTTCGGCCGCAACGTGCAGACCCGCGCGCAACTGCGCGCGCTGACCGATGCATTGCGTGCGATCCACGGTCGCGAGCGGTTGTTCATCTGCATCGACCAGGAAGGCGGCCGGGTCGCGCGGATGAAACCGCCCGAATGGCCCGCCTATCCTGTCGGGCAGGCGTTCGACAGGCTCTACGATCTCGCCCCGCTCAGCGCGATCGCCGCCGCGCGCGCCAATGCCCAGGCGCTGGGGCTCGATCTGGCCGAGGCGGGGATCACGGTCGATTGCACCCCCTTGCTCGATGTCCGCCAGCCCGGCGCGCATGATGTCATCGGCGACCGCGCGCTGGGCAGCGAACCCTTGCGGGTGGCAGCGCTGGGTCGTGCGGTGCTCGATGGGCTGGCGCTGGCCGGCGTCGTCGGAGTGATCAAACACATGCCCGGCCATGGCCGCGCCCAGGCTGACAGCCACAAGGAATTGCCGATCGTCACCGCCGATGCCGCCGAACTGGAACGCGACCTCGCTCCGTTCCGTGCGCTGGCGCACGCGCCGATAGCAATGACCGGCCACATCCGCTTCACTGCCTGGGACGCGGCCAACCCGGCGACGCTCTCGCCGTTCGTGGTGCAGCAGATCATCCGCGAGCAAATCGGCTTCGACGGGCTGCTGTTGACCGACGACATCGACATGGCCGCGCTCAGCGGCACGATTGCCGACCGCTCGGCACGGGCGCTTGCCGCCGGCTGCGATATCGTGCTGAACTGCTGGGGTCGAATGGACAATATGATCGCCATCGCCAGCACGCTTCCCGCCATCACCACCGCCGGCGCAGTGCGGTTGGACCGCGCATTGCAGTCCGCGCCGGCGCCCGCCCGGACACCCCAGGCGGAACTTGTCGCAAAACGCGATGCCCTGCTGGCGCTGCTCAACGCCGAAGCGCAAGGATGACCGCGGACGGTGACCGATTAAATCCTCCCCCTCTGGGGGAGGTGGCACCCCGCAGGGGTGAGC
>CAXTOI010000097.1:0-9975 GCA_964245645.1 uncultured Novosphingobium sp.
CCGCATGCCCAGCGAAGCGAGATGCGCCATCCAGGGATCATAACCGGAGAGATATTCGTGATTGCCCGGGATCAGATAAACGCCGTCGGGCGCGCTCAGCCCACGCAGCGGCTCGACGTCGGCGCGCCGGCTGGCGACGCTGCCGTCGATCACGTCGCCGGTCACCACGATCAGGTCCATACCGAGGCGATTGGTCGCTGCGACCACCGCGGCGGCCCAGGCCCGTGGGAACAGCCGGCTGATGTGCAGATCGGTCAGTTGCACCAGCGTATAGCCCTCGAATCGGTCGGGCAGGTTCGGGATGGCGACGGCGACGTCGAGCAGGCGCGGAACGCCGATCGCCTGCAGCACGCCCAGCGTGGCCAGCAGGGTCGCCACCGCGGCGATGGCATAGCGGGCCATGACCTGAACCGCAGCATCCACCGGCCGCACCGGCATCATGATCAGCGTCGCCAGGTCGAGCGCCAGCTGGAACACGAACAGCAGGATAATGACCCCCATCGCCCAATTGAACAGGATGATGACCGGCCGCGGAAATTCGGGCGTGAACACCGACCCGGATGACAGCCGGCTCCAGAAATGGAACTGGGAGGCGACGAGCAGCACCGCCGAGACAGCCAGCTTGACCGCGCCCATCCACGGCAGCGGCCAGATGAACCGGGCAACGACATACAGCCACGGCACAGCATATATCAGGTGGAACATCTCAGGTGATTCTTCCAGTGCCGGTCGCGTGCCGTTGATGAGGATGATGGGAATGGCGGCCTTGCCGACGCTATGAATGAATCCTTGCAGCTGAAAAGCTAAATCGGTGCAGGAGCGTGTTCGGGCGCGGGTTCGCAGGCAGATCCTGCTACCTCCCCGTGGCGGCGAGGATATGGAAGGGTGGAGGCAGGGTTTTCTCGGCAGTGGCCAGACTATCCGAGACCGCGAGCACTATTTGGCAGCCAGGTGAAACCCGGCTTGTGGCCGGGTGGCCGATCGCACGAAGATAGTGGAACCAAGCTTTGTGCATCGGGTTATTCCTGATAGAAAAGCTGAAGATTGTAGCGGGTAACGGCTTCAATTTGTGACGGACTGGAAAGCTTGATGCGTGACGGGGGTCGATCATGACACCGCGCCCGCCGGGGGCGAGCGGAGATCAGCGGCCGGTGGCTGCCGACGCCGATGGCGCAAACCCCGATGAAGGCGATGGCAGTCCATTTCCGATCGTCGGGATCGGCATGTCGGCGGGCGGGCTGGAAGTCGCGATGGAGTTTCTCGATGCCATGCCGCCCGACAGCGGCATGGGCTTCGTGATCGTCCAGCATCTGGAGCCGACGCGCAAAAGCCTGCTTGCCGAACTGCTCGGCCGGCACACCAGAATGCCGGTGATCGAGGTCGCGGACGGCACGGCGGTCGAGCCCGACCATGTCTATGTGATCGTCCCGGCGCAGACGCTGCTGATCGAGGACGGCGTGCTGCGGCTGGTCGAGCCGGCCGAATCACGCGGGTACCGGCATCCGATCGACCATTTCTTCACGGCGCTGGCGCGGGATCGCAAGACCTGCGCCATCGCGATCCTGCTGAGCGGTGCCGGCAGCAACGGCTGCGCCGGCATTCAGGACATCAAGCTGGCCGGCGGGATGTGCATCGCGCAGGATCCGGACACCGCAAAGTTCGACAGCATCCCGCGCAATGCGATCGCCACCGGCGCGGTCGATTTCGTGCTGGCGCCGGCCGATATGCCCGAAGCCCTGATCCGCTATTCACGCCAGCCCTATATCGACGGCACGGCCGAAGCGGTGATCGCCGGAGCGTCCAAAGCCGAGTTTGGCGATGTGCTGACCCTGATCCGTGCGCGTAGCGGACATGACTTCCGCGCCTACAAGCGCACGACACTGACCCGGCGGACGCACCGGCGGATGGGGCTGGCCGGCATTGAGACCTTTGACAGCTATCTGACCAAGTTGCGCGAAGAACCCGCCGAGCTGCATTCCCTGCTGCGCGACCTGATGATCAACGTGACCGGGTTCTTCCGCGATCCCGAGGCCTGGCAGGCGCTGGAACGCGAAGTGATCGTGCCGCTGGTCCGGCAGGCCGTGCCCGATCAGCACATTCGCGTCTGGGTGCCCGCCTGTTCGACCGGCGAAGAAGCCTATACCATCGCGATGATGATCGCCGAGCAGCCGCAAACTGCCGAAAAACGTCTGTTAGTCAAGATCTTCGCCACCGATCTGGCCGACAATAATCTGACCGCGGCGCGGCGCGGCACTTACCCGGGCAGCATGGTCGAAAGCCTGTCAAGCGACCGGCTGGAGCGGTTTTTCGAGAAGACCGGCGATAGCTATCGCATCCAGCGCGAAATTCGCGAGACGGTGGTATTCGCGCCGCAAAACGTGCTGGCCGATCCGCCCTATTCGAAAATGGACCTGGTGAGCTGTCGCAACCTGCTGATCTACCTCGACACCGACGGGCAGGACCGGGTGCTGGCGCTGGCGCATTTCGCGCTGCGCGAGGGCGGCTATCTGTTCCTGGGCAATGCCGAATCGATCGGGCAGCGCGATCATCTGTTTGCGATCGTATCGAAGCGCTGGCGCATTTACCGGCGGACCAGCGGCAAGCCGGCATCGCTGGCCGATTTCCCGATCTGGCCGCCGGCGCAGCAACCCGATCCGCAACGCGCAAAGCCGCGGCTCGCCGACATGGCGGTGCAGGCGCTGGCCGACCGGTTCGGGCCGGCCTCGGTGGTCATCGACCGGCATTACCGGATCCAGCATTTTCACGGGCTGACTGCGGAGTATCTGACCCAGCCACCCGGGCCGCCAACGCTGGACCTGATGGCAATGGCGCGTGACGGGCTGGCGCTTGCGATCCGGCGCGCGGTCAAGCAGGCGCTCGAAAGCGACGAATCGCCCCGATCGGTGGCTATGGCCACCAAAAGCGGGAAGGTCGAGGTGACCGCGAGCATGCTCGGCAGCCGCAACGGCGACGGGCTGATCCTGGTCAGTTTTTCGCCGAGCGCAAAAGGCGCAGGCAGCCGGGCGGCGGCATCGCGGACGAGCAGGGCGAAACCCGAACTCGAGCCCGAGCGCGGCTATGACGACGATCTGAAAGAAGCGCGCGATGAGCTGCACGCCATCGTCGAGGAATATGAAACCGCCAACGAGGAGCTGAAGGCCGCGATCGAGGAGGCGACCAGCGTCAACGAGGAATTGCAGGCGACCAACGAGGAGATGGAATCCTCGAAGGAGGAATTGCAATCGCTCAACGAGGAGCTGAACGCGGTCAATGCCGAACTGGAGCACAAGGTGGCCGAGCTCGACGAGACGAGCGACGACCTGCGCAATTTGCTGGCCGGCAACGACATCGCCTCGATCTTCCTGGACGAGCAGACGCGGATCAAGTGGTTCACGCCGGCGGTCACGCGATTGTTCGATGTGATCGATACCGATATCGGCCGGCCGATATCGCATCTGGCGCAGAAATTCGTCAATGGCGATCTGGTCGGCAAGGCGCGCGCGGCGATCGACCAGCTGGCGATGGCGCAGGAGACGGTCAAGGCGCACAGCGAGCGCATCTATTCGCTGCGCGTCCAGTGGTATCGGACGCGCAGCAACCGCATCATCGGCGCGGTCGCAAGTTTCGTCGACGTGACCGAGCTGGAGCAGTCGCAGGCGAGAATTGCCGAGGCGCGCGATTATTCGCAAGCGATCGTGCAGACGGTGCATGATCCGATGGTCGTGCTGAACGGCGCGCTGTGCGTGCAGACCGCAAGTCCGGCCTTCTACCGATATTTCCAAGTCGAGGCGAAGGACACCGTGGGGCAACTGGTGTACGATCTGGGCAATGGGCAATGGGACATCCCCGAATTGCGCCGCTTGCTCGATGATTTGCTGCCCACTTCGGGCCGGATCGCGGATTTCGAAGTGGAACACGAGTTCCCTAAGATCGGGCGACGTTTCCTGGTGCTCAATGCACAGCGCATCGTCGGCTATGGTGATCGGCCCGATCTCATCCTGCTGGCATTCAACGATGCGACCGAGCGCAAGGAGGTCGAACGCCATCGCACGATCCTGATCGGCGAACTCAGCCACCGGGTGAAGAACTCGCTGGCGGTAGTGCAGTCGATCGCCACGCAGACATTGCGCAGCAGCACGACGCTGGAGCAATTTCACGATGCCTTTGCCGGGCGCATCCAGGCGCTGAGCCGGGCGCATGATATCGCCCTGAAGGGTGGCTATCAGAAGATCGCGCTGGATGTGGTGGTCGATCAGGCGCTCGAACCGTTCAAGGCCAACGGGCGGATCGAGATCGCCGCAGGGCCGGTGATCGAGCTGAAACCGGCGATCAGCCAGTCGCTGACACTGATGCTGCATGAGCTGGCGACCAATGCGCTGAAATACGGAGCGCTGTCGACCGGCGCGGGCGCGGTCGCGATCGACTGGCGCGCCGAGCTCGGCGCCGGGGCGGACGGCGATACCTTGCGCATCGTGCTGAGCTGGGTCGAAAGCGGCGGCCCGCTGGTGGCTGCGCCCAGCCGGGTGGGCCAGGGAACCCAGTTCATCAAGGCCAGCGTCCAGTATGAGCTGCGCGGTGACACCACCATCGAATTTCCGCCCGAAGGATGCCGCGCGACGATCAGTTTTCCGTTGAAGGTCGCGGCGGGCGCAATGGTGAGTGAATCGGGTCGGGAGATGCCCGGTGGTGGTTGATCCTATCGGCGCCGGGCGCCGCATCCTGATAGTCGAGGATGAATATCTGGTCGCCAGCCATCTGGAGATGGTACTCGAAGACCTGGGCTTTGCCGTGGTCCGCTCAGTGGCGACGATCCCCGAGGCGATCGCCGCGATCGCCGACGAGGCACCGGAAGCGGTCATACTGGACGCCAATCTCGACGGGATAAGCAGTGCACCGGTCGCCGAGGAACTCGCGGCGCGGGGCGTGCCGTTCGTGGTGGTGACCGGGTATGGTGATCTGGAGCTGCCCAGTGCCGCATTGCAGAGCGCGCGACGCGTGCATAAGCCGTTTACGATGGGGAGTTTGGCGGTCGTGCTCGGCGAGGTGCTGGGTGGTGGAGTTGGCTAGCTGGAGCGTGATCACGTCAGGTTGAATCATGTGACGCGGTGTTTCAACCTAAGATGATCGCTTTAGAGTCATCCCGTTTTAGATCGAGGCGGTAAAACTCCTCCCCCGTGAGGGGGAGGTTGGGTGGGGGCGTACAACGCCAGCGTCGACGCACGGCTTCGCCGTGCTCCCCCACCCACGCTCAGAGTCACGTGCCTCTGAGCGTCCCTCCCCGTTGGGGAGGGGAGCTTATGGCGATTCAACTTATCTCGGAGAGAGTCTAGCAGGCTGCGCCGGGCGCTTGACGTAGCTGCCGCTTGACCAAGTCCCGTAGGCGTTGAAACAGCGCTGTATGGTCATTTGGATTCAACGGCTAACGCGCTGAAATGGCCACTGCCGCGGTATATTCTGCGGGGGTGTCGTAGATCTGGAGGTAGGCAGGGTCGAATTGTCCGCGAGCGGCCAGCAGGCGAGGTTCGAGGATTTCGACCAGCGACGAGCGAAAAACGCACAGCCGCTCTTCGCGCAGATGGCGCAGCACGCGGTTGACATGCACGTTGGTGAGCCCGCAAATTTCCGCCAGGTCGGCTTGAGTCACGCCCAGGGCAAAGCGGCGGCCATCGCTGAGGTTTGCCGACACCAGGCGGGCGTTGATCTCGCACAGGAAATGCGCGACGCGGCCCACGGCGTCGAGCCGACCGAGGCGGAACAGCCAGGCGCGGTGGATGGCACCGTCAATCAGCGTGGCGTACCATAATTTGCGCGTGAGGCGGGGCAGTTCGCGCATCAGCATGTCGAGGCGGGAATGCGGGATGATGGCCACGGTCGCAGCGGTCAGCGTCGCCACATCGTGGTCGAGAACCTTGAGCGGGAACGAATGGAGATCGACGAAATCGCCGGGGACATGCACCGCGACCAATTGGCGCAGGCCATTGCGATCATCGATATAGCGGCACATGAAACCTTCGACCAGCAGCGAGCTTTCATGCAGCACCTCGCCGGCGCGGATGATGGTCTTGCGCGCATCGAGCCGGCGGGTTTCGGTGACCGCGGCTTCAAGGCGGATGCGCTCGTCCGGCTCAAGATAGACGCCGCTCTTTTCTCTCAGGAAACGTTCGGTAAGCATGATCCTCTGATACCCTGCGCTGAAAGGCGATCCTGCCTGCACAATCGCGTTTATGGCATTTGGTTTCGGGCCGGGAGTTAAATTGTGACAGTAACGTACCGAATAGACGAACTTCGCGGCGATTTTACGTCGGCATCAGCAAAGTTCTCGCAGACGAGATCGGCCCGGGCCATGGCCGCTGCCGCCTATTCGGCCGCGATGGCCGTGACGTTGGCAGCGCCATCCGGCTGGCGCAGCATGGCGGCATGGCGGCGATAAGTGGCGAGCGCCTGTCCGATGACCTGATCCATATTGTAATAGCGATACGTCGCCAGCCGCCCGACGAAGATGACTTCGGGTGTGCCGAGCGCGAGTGCTTCGTAGCGTTTGTACAATTCCTCGTTCTCGGCGCGCGGTATCGGATAGTAGGGATCACCTTCGGCGCAGGGAAACTCATGGGTAATGCTGGTCTGCGCTGCCTGCTGCCCGGTCAGGTGCTTGTATTCGGTGACGCGGGTATAGGGGATGTCCTGCGACGGATAATTGACCACTGCGACCGGCTGAAGCCATTCCCGATCCAGCGTTTCATGTTTGAATGCGAGCGAGCGATACGGCAGCTTACCGTAGCGGTGGCCGAAGAATTCGTCGATCGGGCCGGTGAACACCAGCCGGTCGTAGCTGATCCGCGCACTGACCTCTTCGAAGGTGACCCCAAGTTCGATGTCGATCAACGGATGATCGAGCATTCTGGTGAACATCGCGGTGTAGCCGTGCGCCGGCATCGCCTGGAAGCTGTCGGTAAAATAGCGATCGTCGGTGTTGGTGCGGGTAGGAACCCGCGCGGTGACCGATTTGTCGAGCTGCGACGGGTCCATGCCCCATTGCTTGCGGGTGTAGCCGCGGAAGAAGGTTTCGTAGAGTTCGCGGCCGACCTTGGAGATGACGACATCGGCCGAGGTCCTGATCGGATCGACCGGCTCGGCGCGGCCGGCGAGATATTGCTCGGCCGCCGCTTCGGAGTCCAGATCGAGGTCGTAGAGCGCGTTGAGCGTCGTGCGGTTGATCGGCATGGGCACGCGCAAGCCGTCGATATCTGCCAGCACGCGGTGTTCATAAGGGCGCCATTGCGTGAAACGCGACAGATAATCGACGACCAGCGAGCTGTTGGTGTGGAAGATATGCGGGCCGTATTTATGCACGAGAATGCCGGCGTCGTCATGATGGTCGAAGGCATTGCCGCCGATATGATCGCGGCGGTCGATCACCAGCACCCGTTTGCCGCCATCGCGCGCCAGCCGTTCCGCCATGACCGCGCCGGCAAAGCCCGCGCCGACGACGAGGTAATCGTAGTAATCGTCACCCTTGCCGGCCGGGGCCTGCACGGTGCGGTCGATCAGTTTCTGCATGGCGCCGGCGACGAGGCGCCAGGACTGGCCGGCCAGCGCAGCGTCGGCTTCCTGGCGCCAGGCGGCGTCTTGCGGCTGCTGCGAGAGCGCCAGCGCGCGTTCGCAGGCGGCGATGAATTCCACCGCCGATCCGGCGATTTCGACCGCTTCGAGCGCGCCGTAGTGGCGCACGACATCGGTGATCGGGGTCGAGACGACGGGCAGGCCGGCGGCGAGATATTCCGGGGTCTTGGTCGGCGAGATGAATCTGGTCGATTCGTTCATCGCAAACGGCATCAGCGCCACATCCCATTGCGCGGCGTGGGCGGGGAGTTCGGCATAGGTTTTGCCGCCGAGGTAAGCGATGTTGGCGCGTTGCGGCAGGAGCGCGGGATCAATCTTGACCACCGGACCGACCATGACCAGCGACCAGTCGGGCCGAGCATCGGCGATTGCGGCGAGCAGGTCGAGATCGAGCCGCTCGTCGATGACGCCGTAGAAGCCGAGGCATGGTGACGCGGCCGCTTCCGATTTGCGCAGCGTGCGGGCCTGGGCGAAATGCTGCCCATCGACGCTGGAGGGGAACGGATGAACCGAGCGGCCAAGCGAACGCTTGGCTTCGTAGAGGCTGTAGCCGCCGGTGAACACCCGATCGGCGCGTTCCAGCAGCTCCTGTTCCAGCCGCACCAGTTCGGGCGGGGCGAAACGGAAGTTGGCGAGTTCGTCCATGCAGTCGTAAATCGTGCAAGCGGCAGCGATATGCCGCGAGAATGGCAGCATCATCGGCGTGTAGTACCAGCAGATCAGCGGCGCCGAGGCGCGGCCGAGGTAGGTGTCGAGCAGGCCGCGCAAGGCGGCGTTGGCGGCGGCGGCATCCATCCCCTCAGGCAGGCGCGGCACCACGACGGTGATATTGGGATGCGGCGAGGACGTCTCGATCGCCGGCGCTGCGGCGGCATCGCCCCACAGCGGTTCTTCCCAGAAAATGACCGGATGTTGGTCGGCGAAGTGTGTCATCAGATGTTGGGGCCGCTGAAATACAAAATCCCAGCGCAAATGTGAGAAACACACCAACATCATATTTTGGACTTTCCTGCGAACACTGCGGGACAGAACGCCAAACTCAGGCGCCTGCTCCCAACCTTGCTGCAATATTAACAAGCGTTAAGACGAATGTGTCAATAGCGTCGCACCTAATGTCAATCTGGACCGTTGCAGCGTCATGGAGTTACATCAGCCTAACCCTGCCCAGCAACCATCGCTCGCCTTGTGGGGCGGCGCGGAATGCACGATCAACCGGATCGGCGGACGTTACCTGGATCAGGGAGAACTGAGCGGGCATAATGCCCGGTCTGACGATCTGGAGCGTTTTGCCGGGCTGGGGCTGACCGCGCTGCGCTATCCGCTGCTGTGGGAGACCTTTGCGGATCGCCGGGATGGCGATCGGCTGTGGGCATGGCATGACCAGCGGCTTGACCGGCTGCGCGAACTGGGGGTTCGGCCGATCCTGGGCCTGATCCACCATGGCAGCGGCCCGCATACGACCGACCTGCTGGCGGGCGATTTCGCCTCGGGACTGGCCGGGCATGCAGCCGCAGCCGCAGCGCGATATCCCTGGGTGGCGGATTGGACGCCGGTCAACGAGCCGCTGACGACGGCGCGATTTTCTGCTTTGTATGGGCATTGGTATCCGCATGAGAACGACGAGCGCGCGTTCTGGCTGGCGTTGCTGAATCAGATCGACGGGGTGCGCGCAGCGATGGCCGCGATCCGCGCGGTCAATCCCTCGGCGCGGCTGATCCAGACCGAAGATATCGGCTTTACCAGCGCCACCGCCGTATTCGCCAAGCAGGCGGACTATAACAACATCCGGCGTTGGGCATCGTGGGATATGTTGACCGGGCGCTTCACTGCCGACCATCCGTTCTGGGGCCGGCTGGCCGAAATGGGGCTGGCTCACCGGCTGGCGGCGATCGTCGCGGCGCCCTGCCCGCCCGATGTGCTGGGGGTGAACCATTATCTGACGAGCGACCGCTTTCTCGACCACCGGCTGGAGCGCTATCCGGTCGCGGCACACGGCCATTGCGCGCTCGGGCCGCTGGCGGATGTCGAATCGGTTCGCGCGATCGACGATGCGCCGGGTCTTGCAGGTGCGCTGGAGGATTGCTGGATGCGCTACCGGCTGCCGATCGCGATCACCGAGATCCATAACGGCTGCACCCGCGAGGAGCAGATGCGCTGGTTCAAGGATGCCTGGGATACCGCGCAGGCGCTGCGCGAGGAAGGCATGGACATCGAGGCGGTGACCGCGTGGAGCCTGCTCGGTGCGTTCGACTGGGACAGCCTGCTGACGCGCCATGACGGCCGCTACGAAAGCGGCGTGTTCGATCTGCGCGGAACGACGCCGCGCGCGACCGCGCTGGTGCCGTTGATCCAGGC
>CAXTOI010000098.1:0-9865 GCA_964245645.1 uncultured Novosphingobium sp.
GGCCGAGCGCGACGGGCAGCAGGCGTGGGCGGCGCGGCTGAAGGCGCTGTGCGCCGACGCCGGCCTGCCGGTCATGCCATCGACCACGCATATCGTGCCGCTGATGGTGGGCGACCCGGTGAAGGCCAAGCGGATCAGCGACATTTTGCTGGCCGAATACGGCGTCTATGTGCAGCCGATCAACTTCCCCACCGTCCCCCGCGGCACCGAACGCCTGCGCTTCACCCCGGGCCCTGCGCATACCGAGGCGATGATGGCCGAGTTGACCGCGGCGTTGGTGGAAATCTGGGACCGGCTGGAGCTGCGCAAGGCGGCTTGAGCTTCCTGCGTCGCAACTCCAGTGGGGGTTACTGCACCCGCCGTCGTAGCTCGATATTTTAGTATTCCGACGGCTCTATTTCGGAATCCCGCATTAGTTAAGTATGTATTGTGTCTCCGGAACATTTGCGGAACATTTTCCGCTACGGATGGCTGACGGCAGCGACGGCATCCGCCACTGATGCCACTTACCATCGTCAATCAGGTGCAAGGTGTCACCGCGACCGGTTAAGAGCGCGGGCGGCTCCCACACCGGCGCCCATTCGTTTTTTGCGGGAGGCGCCGGGCGGAGCGGCATTCGCCATGCTGCCAGTACCGCCGCCTTTTCACCATCTCCTGGCTCTTCCAACTGCATCAGGGCCAACCGCGCGGAGTCGTCGCGGTAGCCCCCCGCGACCAGCGCGCGGGTACCGCCGACAGCAATCGCCTTTGGCCCGGCAAGCTCGCTTCGCCACCACCGCGTTGGCTTGCCGGGAATGAAGTGAACGATCGGGAAGTCGGTGTAAGGCGATGCCCATACGCCTGTGCCGACAGGAGTGAGCGCATAGCAGTCAGCAATGAAACCGGCCTCCTTGGGCCATGACGGCACGTCCACTAAGCTGCCATCCGGCGCGAAGCAGGCCACACCATTGGTGGACGGCGGCCACTCCAGACCCGGCACGATCCATCCCTTGCCGGACATCCCTTCATCGAACCAGCCAACCCAGATTCGGTCTGCACTGTCAATCGCAACGTGCTCAATTGCATCGCCCAGCATGAACCGGGTTAGCAGCGCTCCATCTGGCGCGAGCACCCGACCGTTCGGCTCGCCGCGTGTGCGAGACCCGACGACCAGCCAACGGCCATCGGAAAAACGAGCAACTAGCGGGTGAGGCGTTTCGAGCGGAAAGATGGGACCGTCTTGCCAACCGTCTCTACCCCAGGTCAGCAGGTAGACGCGCCCGCTCCTGGTGAGCCGGTCGATGCGACTAGGCGGGTCGACTGGCCCATCACGCGCAAAAATTCGCGCCCATTCGTTCGCGAGGTCAACGTCAGTCATGGCAACAGCGAGCGTTCCATCGAAGAGGATGGTATGGTGAAGCGCGTGCCACCCAGTCGGCATCGGCGAAAGCTGGGAGGTGGTGTGTGGCGACATCGGCCGATGACGCCCGCGCTGCTGAACGTCTGCAATCGAGATCACGCAGGTTGAATCTAAAGAATGGACTTGGGGCGCAAGCAGACGGCGTTCAACTGCTTACCACTCTGGCGCGGTGCGTGTTAGCGTTGAATACGGTACATTCAATGCGATCACCTCTGGGTGACTATGGCCAGGCGTCGGGTACGCGATGCCTGGAGCAAAATCCCGTCGCGGCCGGTATGGTCGCGCACGCTGCCGACTGGCGATGGTCGAGCGCGCGCAGCTACATCGCGGGCAAGCAGGTGAAGGGCGATCCGCTGACCGATGTCGCGACCTTGGCGCGGCACGTCCGCAACTGGCGCGCGATGTTGCGGCAGGGGTTGGCGTCGGGAGGGCGGCAGATGCAGCGGAGCAGATGGCGCTGACGATCGAGACCCGGCTCAATACCGGTCGCCCATTGGCCGCCCCCGAATGGATCGCACAACAGGAACTGCGCCTTGGCCGCAATCTCGCACCCCTGAAGCCAGGTCCGAAGCCGAAGGTCACCATTAAGTGAGACGTGTTTACTGTCCTCAGACTACTGCCGGAACTCTGTGGGATTTTTTGGCAATGCTGCGGACGGCAACAATGGGTAGGCCGACGCCGTCAGTGGTTGGTCGGTATAACGAACTTGATGCTTTGTGACTGGGCGCTGCAGGCTTCTCCTCCAGACGGCCGATAGCTTGTCTGATAGCGGATGTTCCTGGCCATTCCGGTTGCGGCATCCTCGAACACGAAGGGGGGGTAGGAAATCAGCGGACGGGCATCGGCGGTAGTGCCATTGGCCTTGATGTCATACTCCAGCCTAACCCATCCCTCGAAACCCATCCTCAACGCTTCCATTGGGTAATCGGAACTGGAGGCGCCCGACGAACGCATCGCCGGTTCGGGGCCGATCAGAGCGCATTGTTCTTCATTGAGACCGGTACGGGCAAAATAGGTCTGAGCTTCCGCCAAGTTGCCCGCTTGCGCCGACTGGTTGGCAAGCCACAATAGCGCGGCTTGGCGCAGTGGAAAGTGGGACGGCAACCGATCATCGTCGGCAACGCGTCGTGCCAATCCAACTGCCGCATCCCGGCTAGCGCGATCGGGACGGGCCGGTACAGCCATCATCACGATCGTATCGGCAGCCAGCGGATCTGCGGCGAGTGCTGGATCATCGGCGACGGCCAGGAACTTCATCCAGGCAGCAAGCGAGTCCTGACCAGGCCAGCGCCCTGACTTCCCAGCGTTCGCGGCGAGGTCGCGCGGCATTCTGAGGACGCGCAGGGCATCGAGCGCCTCGGCCGGGATTGCGGCTTGCTGGCCCAGCGACAGCGCCCGGTCGAAGGCGTCGATCACGGGTGGACCAATGCGCGGATTGAGGATTGCCCACGCCCCCCATGCTGCAGCTGCAGCCTTGCGATCGCCGCTGGTGACTGCAGCGTCGGCCATGTCCTTGAGTTGCTGCAACTGCGCTCCGGCGAACGGGGTTTGCGACTGGAGCGTCGGCAGCACGGTCGAAGCCCAGCCTAGAAACCGCTTCGACAACGGCGTCTCGACGCGGGGCACATCGCCGCCGCGATTGGAGCAGCGCATCTCGACGCGGGTCAGGCTGCGATAAAATCCTGGCAGCTTCGCAATCTCCTCGGGACGCCAGAACCATTTATTGACGGCACTGGCAAAGGCGGCGGCAACTGCGAAATTGCCCCGTGTATAAACAGTCTGCGCCCCCGCCACGCTGCCGTCATTGGATATCGCAAACTCGACGATCGCCGAATCTTCAGGTGCCAGGCCGGTTTCGGTGCCGCAATCGGGTGCCTCCATGGCCACGGCAACCGCAAACGGGGATTCGGCGATCCGCCCTTCGCCGGTGTAAGACAAATATTTGCGCGCGTCGTCGCGATCGCCGTTCAACAAGGCCGCCTGCGCCAGATCACCACGCAATTCGACATCCTCATGGCTGACCCGCTCCGTCAATCCACCGGCAAGCTCCAAAGCCTGTTTCAACTCGGTATAGGCTAACTTGACTTGTCCTTGGTTAAGCAGAATGCGACCATGAATATCGTGAATTCGCGACAAGAGTTTTTTGTCGGGTTTCGTGGTTGCAGCGGCGATATGCAACGCTTCGTCGGCAACACTTAATGGCTGGGTTCCACCATCGAAAGCCGTGGCCATCGCTAGACGCAGCAGCGGCGTGATCCGATCGGCTCCAACCATGATGGCAAGCCACGCCTGATAATGGGCAAGGGCAGATGCGTGATCATTTCGCAAATACGCCAAATCGCCCAGTACCCGCTCAGCCGAAACTACGTCCTCCGTAAAATCGGGGCCAGCTTTTTGCATTTTCGGCAGGCCAAGCTCGATCGATGGCTCGCCTTCATCTGGCCTGCCGGCTTCGATCAGGCAGTGACCTCTGCGAACGGCGATTGCGGCCGCCGCTAATGATCCCGGTCTGACCCGTGGGTCATTAACGAGACTGTCAAATATCGGCAACGCCGTGGCGCAGTTCTGGGTTCGTTCGGCATCGCTGGCTTTGTCGAATAATTGTTGCAGGCTCGGCGGAGTAGACGGCGATGCCGCCAAAGGTGCATTGGCGTAGCAGGTCGTTGCCATTAGCAACGGGATTATGGCAGACACTTTCAACCAATAACGGTGCACCGTCTTTCCCCCCGATCATCCAAGTTGCGATATCAACCACACAGCCATGTTGAGCCGCCGTACCTTGACTATATTGTACACCATTTCAATGGTGATGGTCGGCAAAAGTACTGCATTGGCACAAGGCCGGCGAGAGCCAGCTCTTGCCGATGCGATAGTCCTGTTTGGCGCCCATTGGTGCGCGCCGTGTCGCGCCGAATATCGCATTCTCCCCCTGCTCGTTGCCTCGGCTGCGCCAAAGCGGCTGGTGCTCGCCTGGATCGATCGATCAATAGTCTCGCCATCCGGCAAAAAACCGGGCGATGTCGTGATGCTTGAAGCGGCGGACGCACAAGCGCTTGCTGACCGGATTGGCGGAGAGGGTTTTGGTTTGCCGTTTTCGGCCATATTCGACAGCGATGGTTGGTTATGCAATCTGTGGCGAAAACCGTTGCGTCCCGAGGATATCAAGGTCTTTGAGGTCGGCTGCCGACGATGAAATCAGCAGGCACGCACAAGTGTGAGGATGCAACCTGTTGCATCCTCGCATTCGGCGAGTTTACGGTAATCGGATGTTGACCATAACCCTCCGCTCGCTGCCCCCCAATCGCTACTCCTCCCCCATCCGCAGCGCAGCAATAAACGCCTCCTGCGGGATCGACACGTTGCCGTATTCGCGCATCCGCTTTTTGCCTTCCTTCTGCTTGTCGAGCAGCTTCTTTTTGCGGCTGATGTCGCCGCCGTAGCATTTGGCGGTCACATCCTCGCGCATTGCGGCGATGGTTTCGCGCGCGATCACCTTGGCGCCGATCGCGGCCTGGATCGGGATCTTGAACAGATGGCGCGGGATCAGGTCTTTCAGCCGCTCCACCAGCCCGCGCCCGCGCGCTTCGGCCTGGCTGCGGTGGACGATCATCGACAAGGCGTCGACCGGCTCGTTGTTGACCAGGATGTTCATCTTGACCAGATCGCCTTCGCGCAGGCCGATCTGTTCGTAATCGAAGCTGGCGTAGCCGCGGCTGATGCTTTTCAGCCGGTCGTAGAAGTCGAACACCACTTCGTTGAGCGGCAGCTCGTAGCTCACCTGCGCCCTGCCGCCCACGTACGTCAGCCCGGTCTGAACCCCGCGCCGATCCTGGCACAATTTCAGGATCGAGCCGAGATATTCGTCGGGCGTATAGATCGTCGCCTTGATCCACGGTTCCTCCATTTCGACGATCCGCACCGGGTCGGGCATGTCGCTGGGGTTGTGCAGTTCCTGGATGCTGCCGTCGTTCATGAGGAGACGGTAGACGACCGAGGGCGCGGTGGTGATCAGATCAAGATCGTATTCGCGGGTCAGCCGTTCCTGGATGATTTCGAGGTGGAGCAGGCCCAAAAAACCGCAGCGATAGCCGAAGCCCAGCGCCGCGCTGCTTTCCATTTCGAAGCTGAAGCTGGCATCGTTCAGCCGCAGCTTGCCAATCGATTCGCGCAATTTTTCGAAGTCCGCGGCATCGGTCGGGAACAGGCCGCAGAACACCACCGGCTGCACTTCTTCGAAGCCGGGCAGCGCCTTCTTCGCGCCGCCTTTCACGGTGGTGATGGTATCGCCGACGCGGGCCTGCGCGACTTCCTTGATCTGCGCGGTGATGAAGCCGATTTCGCCCGGGGTCAGCTCGGACAATTGCTCGATCTTCGGCGTGAAACAGCCGACGCGGTCGATCAGATGCTCGGTATCGCCGGCCATGAAGCGAACCTGCTGGCCCTTGCGGATCACGCCATCGATCACCCGCACCAGGATGACGACGCCGAGGTAGGGATCGTACCAGCTGTCGACCAGCATCGCCTTGAGCGGCGCAGCGGCGTCGCCGCCCGGCGGGGGAATGCGCTTGACCACCGCTTCGAGAACTTCGGCAATGCCGATGCCCGATTTGGCGCTGGTCATTACCGCGTCGCTGGCGTCGAGCCCGATCACTTCCTCGATCTGCGCGCGGACCTGTTCGGGTTCGGCGGCGGGCAGGTCGATCTTGTTGATCACCGGCACGATCTCGTGGTTATGTTCGATCGACTGGTAGACGTTGGCCAGCGTCTGCGCCTCGACGCCTTGCGCCGCGTCCACCACCAGCAGCGCGCCTTCGCAAGCGGCCAGGCTGCGGCTGACTTCGTAAGCGAAATCGACGTGGCCGGGGGTATCCATGAGGTTCAGCTCATAAGTCAGGCCATCTTCGGCCTGATAGTTGAGCCGCACCGTCTGCGCCTTGATGGTGATCCCGCGTTCGCGCTCGATATCCATGTTGTCGAGCACTTGCGCGCTCATCTCGCGCGCGGTCAGGCCGCCGGTAAACTGGATCAGCCGGTCGGCAAGCGTCGACTTGCCATGATCGATATGCGCGATGATCGAGAAATTGCGGATTTTGGCCAGTTCAGTCATGCGGTCCCGCTAGAGCATCGCGCTGAAAAGTGGAAACCGGTTTTCTGTTATCCTCCCCTTGGTGAGGGTGGCGCCCGAAAGGCTGCCTCCAGGACGGGAGGATCTTGGCCTGAAACGCTTTGACTTGCCGCAAGATTGGGGTCCTTGTAGGGCAATGAGCGGGCGTTGCGGGAGAAATGCAAGTGCTGCATATTGCCATCATCGGGTCCGGCCCCGCCGGCTATTACACGGCCGAGGCGGCGCAGAAGCACTGGGGCGATGCCGTGCAGGTCGACATCTTCGATCGCTTGCCGGTGCCTTACGGGCTGATCCGCAGCGGCGTTGCGCCCGACCATCAGTCGATCAAGGCGGTTTCGCGGCGCTACGAGGCAGTCGCATTATCGGGAAACGTGCGCTTCATCGGCAATGTCACGATTGGCGAGGACATTTCGATCGCCGAGTTGCAGGATCTCTACGATGCCGTGGTGCTGGCGACCGGCGCCCCGCATGACAAGGCGCTGGGCTTGCCCGGCGAGCATCTGGGCAACGTCCATGGCAGCGCCGCCTTCGTCGGCTGGTACAATGGCCATCCGCAATTCGCCAATCTCGACCCTGACCTCGGCGGCCCGCATGGCAGCGAGGGAGCGGCGGTCGTGATCGGCAACGGCAATGTCGCGCTGGATGTGGCGCGCATCCTGGCCAAGACCCGCGCCGAATTCGCCGGCAGCGATATCGTCGCGCATGCGCTTGACCGGCTCGACACCTCGCGCATTACCCGCATCACGCTGCTGGGCCGGCGCGGGCCGCACCAGATTGCGATGACGCCAAAGGAACTGGGCGAACTGGGCCACCTGGCGCAAGCGCGACCCGTGGTCGATCCTGGCGACCTGCCCGACCTGGCAGAGGATGCAGCGCTCGATCCCGGGCAGCGCAAGGCGGTTACCCACCTGCGCAGTTTCGCCCACACGGTACCCGATGACCGGCCGGCAGAGATCGTGTTCGACTTCTTCGCTGCGCCCAGGGCGATCCTGGCCGGCAACGATGGCCAGGTGGTCGCCGTGGAAGTCGAGCGGACCCGCCTCGATAACGACCGTGCGGTGGGCACCGGCGAGATCTACCGCGTTCCCGCTAGCCTCGTCGTCGCCTGCATCGGCTATCAGACCTCGCCGATCTCCGGCGTGCCCTTCGATGAGACCGGCGGCCGCTTTGCCAATGACGAAGGCCGCATCCTGCCCGGGCTGTACTGCGTCGGCTGGGCCCGGCGCGGTCCGTCGGGGACGATCGGCACTAACCGGCCCGATGGTTTCGCCGTGATCGAAAAGATCGCTGCCGATTGCAGCGAAAGCGACAAGCCCGGTGGCGCGGGCTTCGATGCGCTGGCCGCAGCGCGCAAGCTGGCGATCGTCGAATTCCACGAGTGGCAAAGGATCGAGGCAGCCGAAACCGGACGCGCCCGCGAAAACGCGCCGCGTGAGAAATTCGTCAATCTGCACGAGATGATCGCGGCCGCCGGGAAGAGCTAGAGTCTTTGCGACGGACGTTGAGTCGGCGTCTCAAATCACGCACAAAAAAGGGCGCCGCAGCGCCCCTTTCAGTATCTTCCGGCGATAACGCCGATCAGGCGGCCTCGCCCTCCGCGTCGCCTTCCAGCAGGTCGGCTGGAATGGCGCCGGGCTCGGCGTTGGGATCATAGGCTTCGGTGAAGCCGGCGGTGTCCTGTTCGAACATCGCCGCCATCACGTCCACGCCCTTGGCCTGCAGTTCGGCTTCGTCCGGCGAGCGGGCGACGTTGACCTTGACCTGCACCGCGACTTCGGGGTGCAGCGAAACGCGCACATCGAACACGCCGATGGTCTTGATCGGCCGTTCCAGCACGATCATGGTCTTGGTCACCTTGGCGCCATCGGCGTTCAGGGTATCGACGATGTCGCGGACCGAAACCGAACCATACAGCTGGCCCGAGTTCGACGCAGCGCGGATCAGCACCGCCGTGCGTCCTTCGACGTCGCCGGCGCGGGCCGTTGCCGCATCGCGGCGCGTGGCGTTTTCGGCTTCGATCCGGGCGCGGCTCGCTTCGAAGACCTTGCGATTGGCTTCGTTGGCGCGCAACGCCTTCTTGTTGGGCAACAGGAAGTTGCGGGCATAGCCGTCCTTGACGGTGACGACGTCGCCGATCGCGCCGAGCTTTTCGATGCGTTCCAGGAGGATGATCTGCATGGGTTCCTCCTCAGCTCACAAGGTAGGGCAGCAAGCCCAGATGACGGGCACGCTTGATCGCCTGGCCCAGTTCGCGCTGCTTCTTGGCGGAAACGGCAGTGATGCGGCTCGGCACGATCTTGCCACGCTCGGACATGAAGCCCTGCAGCAGGCGCACGTCCTTATAGTCGATGGTCGGTGCGTTCTTGCCCGAAAACGGGCAGGACTTGCGGCGACGAAAAAAGGCGCGGGCCATGATTACATCTCCTCGCGGTCGCGGCGACGGGGCCGTTCGCGTTCTTGCTTGCGCATCTGCACCGAAGGCGATGCTTCATGTTCATCGACGCGCACGGTGAGGAAGCGGATCACATCCTCGTTGATGGCGGTCTGGCGCTCCAACTCGGCCACGACGCCGGCGGGGGCGTCGATGTTGAGCATCACGAAATGCGCCTTGCGGTTGCGCTTGATCTTGTACGCCAGACCTTTCAGTCCCCACGCCTCGGTCTTGGTGACTTTGCCCTGGTTGGTCTCGACAATTTCAGTCGCATTGGCTGCCAGCGCATCTACCTGCGACTGGCTGAGATCCTGGCGTGCCAGGAACACGTGCTCGTAAAGCGGCACGGTTTATCCTTTCATTCAAGGCCGATCGCTGGCTTCCCCGAGCTTCGCGCGCGGGGGCCCCTCCGGCTTTCTGCAAAACGCGCGGTCAGCGATTCCATCCGCGCGAGCGGAGGCGCTTAGCGACTAACGGCGCAAATGCAAGGATGAAAGGGTGGTGGGCCGCTCGTTCCCACGGCGCAGATCGGTACCAGTGGCCGACGAGCCATTCTCTTGAGCCACTGGTATAAATCAGAACTTCAGCGCACGGACGACGCGTACATCGGGGAGAAGGCGGATGGCGTCGAGACAATGCTGGGGGACGGGGCTGTCTACCGAAAGCAGTAGCACGGCCTCGCCGCCGGCCCGACGTCGCCCGAGATGGAACGTGCCGATGTTGATGCCGCGCTCGCCCAGCAGCGTCCCGATGCGGCCGATAAAGCCCGGAGCATCCTGGTTGACGACATAGAGCATGTCGCCTTCCAGGTGGGCTTCGATGCCGATGCCGAAGATCTCGACCTGGCGCGGCTGCGAATTGCCGAACAGCGTGCCGGCCACCGAGCGAGCGCCTTGCGAGGTGCCGACGG
>CAXTOI010000099.1:0-9848 GCA_964245645.1 uncultured Novosphingobium sp.
CCTCTATGTCAGCTTGATCATCTAGCAGGAGGTGCCCGATGAAGGTTCATGTCGATTTCGAATTCTCGCCCGAGGAAGCCAGGAGATTTCTGGGGCTGCCCGATGTCACCAAAGCCAATGAGGCCTACGTCGAGGGACTAAGCAAAGCGATGCTCGGCGCGGGCGGGGTCGAGCAACTGCAAGACTATGCCAATAAACTGGCGCCGATGGGCCAGATGGGCATGAAGCTGTTTCAGCAGTTCATGGAAAGCGGCACCGGGTTCGGTATAAAGAAGTAGCATCCGCGGTGCTAGTGGTCATTGCGCGCTGACATGGCTGACACGATCTTTGCATTATCGAGCGGGACGCCGCCGGCCGGGATCGCGGTCATCCGCATCAGTGGGCCGAGTGCAGGCAGCGCGCTTAAGCGCTTGACTGGTGACCTGCCCGCGCCCCGCCGCGCCGTTGGCAAAAACCTGCGCACAGTCGCTGGCGATCTTCTCGATCAGGCGCTCGTGCTGTGGCTACCTGGTCCGGCAACGGTGACCGCTGAGGATGTCGCTGAATTGCACTGCCATGGCGGCCGCGCAGTCATCGCCGCAGTGCTGGCGGCTCTGGCGGAGTTGCCGGGGTTGCGAGCGGCCGGTCCGGGAGAGTTTACCCGCCGCGCCTTCGCCAATGGCCGTATCGATCTTGCCGAGGCGGAGGGCCTTGTCGATCTCCTGGCAGCCGAAACCGAATTGCAACGCTCTGCGGCTTTGGCAATGGCCGGCGGCGCTTTTTCCCGAGCGGTAAACGATTGGCGGCCACGCCTTCTCGCCGCATCGGCCAATATTGAGGCCATGCTCGATTTCGCCGACGACGACGATGTCACGATCCTCACCCAGGATTTTGCGCGGGAACTTGCTGCGCTACGCCTAGACTTGTCCCGTTGGCTCGACCGCCCTCGTGCCGAGATTTTGCGCGAGGGTTATCGCGTTGTTATCGCGGGACCACCAAACGCCGGAAAAAGCACGCTATTCAATGCGTTAGTGGAAGACGACGCAGCGATTACCGCACCCGTCCCCGGCACGACCCGCGATGTCCTGACTCGCCCCGTTGCCTTGGCGGGACTGCCATTTGTCTTTGCAGACACTGCCGGGCTTCACGATGGAACAGGCGATGCCATTGAGGCAATCGGTATGGAACGGGCACAGGGGGCCATCACTAGCGCCGATCTGGTCCTCTGGCTTGGACCACTGAATGAGGGCCCGCCGGGATGCTGGGAAATCGAGCCCCAATCCGATCGCGCTGATCGGCCGCGAAAGCATAGAGCGCGTCACCGAATATCTGCCTTAAGCGGAGACGGGATGGCCTGGCTGCGCGACGATCTGATGATGGCGGCGCGTAATAGTTTACCAAAGCCTGGAACGATCGCTCTAAACGCTCGGCAGCATGCGCTGTTGACCGACGCGGCCGCTGCGTTGCATCGAGGCGAATTCTGTCGAGACGCCCTGCTAGCGGCAGAAGAACTCCGCCGCGCGAGGCTGGCGTTCGATGCACTGCTGGGCCACACCGCAACCGAGGACATGCTCGATGCCTTATTCGGACAATTCTGTATCGGCAAATAATGTTCCACGTGGAACAGCTTGTCATGCTTGATGCGCCCTTTGACGCCAACCACTCACTACGCTAATCGCCCCAAGATGCGCAGCTTCGATATCATCGTGATCGGCGGCGGCCACGCCGGCGTGGAAGCGGCAGCAATTGCGGCGCGCATGGGCGCCAGGGTAGCTTTGGTAAGTTTCGACCTCTCGACAATCGGCGCCATGAGCTGCAATCCCGCGATCGGTGGCCTCGGCAAGGGACATCTTGTGCGCGAGGTCGATGCCTTCGACGGCATCATCGCCCGCGCTGCAGATGCCGCTGCCATTCATTATCGGATGCTCAATCGGTCGAAGGGCAGTGCGGTACACGGACCGCGCGTTCAGGCTGATCGCAAATTGTTCAAAATTGAGGTGCAGCGTTTGCTGGCGCAGCAAGGCGACCTGACGCTGATTGAAGGCGAAGTCGCCAGCCTGGTGTTGACGGGCGGCAAGGCCAGCGGCGCGCACCTGGCAGATGGGACCGCCATTAACGGAAGCTCTGTAATTCTGTGCACCGGCACATTTCTAGGCGGCACGCTGTTTCGCGGCGAAGAGCGCATGGTCGGCGGGCGGACCGGCGAGGCTGCCGCCAACCGCTTGGCGAGCCAGTTGCGCGAGGCATTGTTGCCGATGGCGCGCTTGAAAACCGGCACCCCGCCTCGGCTGGACGGTCGCTCTATCGACTGGGCGCGCCTGGCCGAACAGCCCAGTGATGCCGAACCCTGGTGCATGGCTGCCATGAACCGTGGCCGGGTCAACGCCCAATTATCCTGCGCCATCACCCGCAGCAATCTTCGCAGCCACGATGTCATCCGCGCGAATCTCCACCGTTCGCCATTGTTCAGTGGCGCGATCGGTGGACAGGGTCCTCGCTACTGTCCATCGATCGAAGACAAGATCCACCGCTTCGCAGACCGGGATGGCCATCAGATCTTCCTTGAGCCCGAGGGCCTTGACACCCATTTGATCTATCCCAACGGAGTCAGCACCAGCCTTCCCGCCGATGTCCAGTTGAAGATGTTGCAGACCATGACGGGGCTGGAGCAAGTCAAGATCGTCGTGGCGGGATATGCCGTAGAATACGACTATATCGACCCACGAGCGCTACGTCCGACGTTGGAACTTCGCGCCATCCCCGGCTTGTATTGCGCCGGGCAAATCAATGGCACTACGGGCTACGAGGAAGCCGCGGCCCAAGGTCTCGTAGCAGGAATGCAAGCGGCCGCGGCGGTACTCGGTATAGAACCTGCCGCGCTGGACCGGGCCAATTCGTATATGGCGGTCATGATCGACGATCTGACGTTGCAAGGCGTCAGCGAGCCTTATCGCATGCTGACTGCCCGGGCCGAGTTCCGCCTGCGATTGCGCTCGAACAACGCGGCCACTCGGCTGACCCCTTTGGCAATCGCTGCAGGTTGCGTCAGCCCGATGCGCCGCAAATGGTTCGAGCGAAGAACTGAAGCGAAAGCCGCGTTGGAAGCGCAACTCAATCGCGAAGTTAGCGCCGCTGACCTGGCATCGGCACGGCTGCCCGTAAAGCAGGAAGCCGGCCGGATGCCCTTGCGGGAGTGGCTGCGCTTCGACGGGCTGGATCTGACGACCCTGCGCCCATGGCTGATCGATGAACCGGCTGACCTTGAATTGGCCGATGAAGTGACGGAAGATGGCGCCTATGCCCCCTACCTCATCCGGCAGGAAAGCGAATTACGCGAACTACGCGCGAGCGAGGGAATGTCTTTAGGCGACGACCTTGTCTTTGCAGACATCGCCGGCCTATCACATGAAATGGTTGAGCGATTGTCACGCGCGCAACCGGCGACATTGGCAGCGGCGGGGCGGGTACCAGGTGTTACCCCTGCCGCTCTGGCGGCTTTGCTTGTTCATGCACGGCGAATGGCGTGATCGAGAACGAGGCGTCGGCCCGAGCTTGGTTGCGATCTATCCCTGAATACAACCCCCAGGCCGAGAAAAGGCTGGAGCGTCTTGTTGCCTTGCTGTTCGAGGAAAATGGTCGCCAAAATCTCGTCTCAGCATCGAGCCTCGATCACATCTGGCAAAGACATATCGCCGACAGTGCGCAATTGTTGTTGCATGTTCCACGTGAAACAGGAGCATTGTGGCTAGACCTTGGTACTGGTGCCGGTTTCCCAGGTCTCATCTGCGCCATCCTCCGCCCGGAAGCGCGTGTTCAAATGGTCGAATCACGCCCGCGGCGGAGCGCTTGGCTAAAGCAGCTCTGCACTGATCTCGAGTTATCCAATGCGTGCGTCATCGAAATGAGGCTCGAGTTGCTTCACACTCAGCTAGTGTCGATCATAGCAGCTCGCGCCTTTGCCCCACTCGAGCGCTTGTTGAAGCTATCCGCACGTTTTTCTGATGCGAACACCTACTGGCTGTTGCCCAAGGGCCGGTCTGCGGCGCATGAACTGCACGAACTTACCGGTTGGCATCATACGTTCCACGTGGAACAATCGCTGACCAATCAAGATGCCGGGCTTATCATTGGGCGGCTTACAGGCGAAGCGAGGCAAATCAGATGATCCGGCTAGCGATTGCCAACCAGAAAGGCGGGGTGGGGAAAACCACTACAGCGATCAATCTGGCCACTGCGCTGGCTGCAACCGGGTTGCGCACGCTGTTGATGGATCTTGACCCGCAAGGTAACGCGTCAACGGGGATAGGCATAGCCGCAACAGACCGCCTGCGATCTGCTTACGATCTGCTCATCGATCAGGCGCCACTGGCTGAGTGCACCCAGCCAACGCATATCACCAATCTGGATATCGTTCCGGCGACTGTCGATCTGTCAGGAGCGGAGGTGGAGCTGGTGTCAGTCAGCGAACGCACTGGCCGGCTGCGCCAGGCGCTCGATCAGACGTCGGTATCCAACACGAAATATGATTTCTGTATTATAGATTGTCCGCCGTCGCTTGGCCTGCTGACGCTTAATGCGCTAACGGCAGCCGACACTTTGCTGGTCCCGCTGCAATGCGAATTCTTCGCTTTGGAAGGGCTCAGCCAGTTGCTCAAGACGGTCGAACGCGTGCAGGAACGCTTCAATCCCGAACTCGGCATCATCGGTATTGCCCTGACGATGTACGATCGCCGCAACCGGCTGACCGAACAAGTCTCGCAGGATGTTCGCTCCTGCCTTGGCGATCTGGTGTTTTCTACCGAGATCCCGCGCAATGTGCGGCTGTCGGAAGCGCCCAGCCATGGCTTGCCGGCGTTGATCTACGATCACAATTGTGCAGGTAGCCGCGCGTATATTGCGCTGGCCAGCGAATTGCTGGCTCGCTTGCCGCAGAAAAGGAAAGCTGCATGACAGACAATCCGGCGGTCCGACATGCGCCCGCGACCAAAATCGACCTCGGTACCGTACCCGTTCGGCGCAAGGCGCAGGGTCTTGGCCGCGGCCTGGAGGCGTTACTTGGCGAAAGCCGCCGCGAGGAATCTTTAAGCAAATCTGCGCCCGATAAGGAATTATCAGGTGCGCGCAGCGCTCATGGTGGCTTGGCGCTGTTGGGGGTCGCCGATATCGAACCGCATCCCGAGCAGCCACGGCGTCATTTCGACGAGGCTGCGCTGGATGAGCTCGCGACCTCTATCGCTGCGCGTGGGGTGATCCAGCCGGTTATCGTCCGGCCCATGCCCGGCGCGCCGCAACGCTACCAACTGGTCGCCGGCGAGCGTCGCTGGCGGGCCGCGCAACGCGCGCAAATTCACGAAATTCCGGCGATAATTCGCAGCCTCGGCGAGCGCGAAGTCATGGCTTTGGCCCTGATCGAAAACCTTCAGCGCGAAGATCTCAATGCAATCGAAGAAGCACGGGCCTATCACCGTCTGGCTGAGGGCGAAGGCATGTCGCAAGCTGAAATTGCCCGAATGGTCGACAAGTCGCGCAGCCATATCGCCAATCACCAGCGGCTGCTCAGCCTGCCTGAGCCTGTCATTGCTTTGGTCGAGCAGGGTCGCTTGTCGATGGGCCATGCCCGCGCGCTGATCGGTGCAGAGGGTGCAATCGCGCTCGCTGATGCCGCAGTAACTCGGCAGATGTCGGTCCGCGAGGTGGAACAATTGGTACGCCGAAATTCGCGCAAAACGACGCCGCCGCGTCGCGCCCGGGGCGAAAAACACTCTGGTGACGCCGCCGACATTGCCGCAGTACAAAGTCACCTGGAGGAATTTCTCGGCCTCGCAGTCAAGATCCAGGTCGATGCGGACCCGCGCTCCGGCTCGATTACTATCCGCTATCGTACGCTGGACCAACTCGACCTGGTGTGCCAGCGACTGACCGGCGGCGGGATCTAACCAACACCTCGCAAATTGTGCGCACATGCTTGATTCAAGGTGCCATTCCACTGCTGAATGCCGCGCATTTGGTGCAACCGCTGACAGCGTATGTCGGCGGCATACATCGGGCCGTCAGCGCGTCCTCAAGATGACCGACGGGGCCGAGCCAACAGCACCCATGTCTTTCAGCGCGGATTGTAGGTCCCTGGCGACCATGTACGCATCTTCCGCCACCAGGACTCGGCAATTGCGTAAGGCGTGATCAAGCATTGTTGAGTGCCCGATCGCGCGTGCTGGCCGATATCGGCACCAAAATGGTACAATGCACGCCATCTTGTCCAAGAACGTAGCTCGTCCGAGCCTTCAATTGGTAAGGCAAAGCCCGCTCGATCAGTTCCCGGCCTTGACCCGTGCCGGTGGGAGCCGCGTCAGGCTGGGGCATGATGACACCGCTCTCTCGCCAATCGATGTAGAGCCATCGCTGGCCATCGTCGCCGGTAGGCTCGATCGACCAAGTGATGGCCAGGGATCCGCCAGCGCCGCTCAATGCGCCGTACTTCACGGCGTTCGTCGCCAGTTCGTGCAACGCCATGGCCAGTATCTGTACAGTCGACGATCGCAGGCGAACGCCGATCGGACCCTGCAATGTCACCCGATCTTCTCCGCTCTCCACGACTGACAACTCGCTGCGGATGAGCTCGTCGAAGGTGACGCGGTCGAGTTCGCTCAATCTGGAGAGCAGGCCCTGCACCCTCGCCAGAGACTCTAAACGAACTTGGAAACGCGCACGAAAGTCGGCGATATCGTCACTCGCGCGCGCGGTCTTGTCCGCGGTCGAACGAACCACAGCCATGAGATTACGCGTGCGATGCTGAAGCTCCGCTACCAAAACCTGCTGATGATCCTGCAACTCGCGCAGGTCATGAATGTCCGTCGAAGTGCCGATCCATTCAATGATGGCTCCCGCCGCATCGCGCACCGGTGTGGCGCGGGTCTGAAACCAGAAGTATTCCTGTCTGGCAGCACTGCGCAGACGGTATTCGACCTTGAACCCACCTTGTTCAATCACGTCGCTCCAGGCGTCGAGCGCTGAAGCGCGGTCGTCCGGATGGAGTGCTTCCAGCCATCCCTTGCCCTTGCTGTCGACTTCGCTTTGGCCGGTGTAGGCCTTCCATTGCGGGCTGGCCCACGTCCAGTGCCCATGATCGACCGCGCGCCAGACGAGCTGGGGGATGTTCTCGATGAGCGTCTGCAGTCGAAGCTCAGCCTCGCGAAGATCGGTCGCGTCGTGGCCGATGCCCCCGATCAAGGTGATCTCACCATGTTCGTCGAGGATCGGAAAATCGGTATTTCGCATCCAGCGGATTGCGCCATCGGCCGGTCGCTTAATTCGGAAATCGAAAGTCACGTGTTCGCCGTTGCGGACGCGTCCAATGCTGTCACTGGCATGCTGGCGATCTTCCGGAACGATCAGGTCGAGCCAGCCACGATAGTTGTTGCCGGAAAGGGCCTCCTCACAAGTGAGACCGTAGATCGGCTCGAACGCCGGCGTCAGATAGACCCACTGCAGGTCTTCAGCGCCCCGTATCCACAGGACATCCTGACTCGCCTTGCCGAACTGCCGCAACCGTTCCTCGCTCGCGGCAAGTGCGGCTTCTGCCGCCTTGCGCTGACTGATGTCGATGGCGAACTCGACGAGAGTGCCATCACCGAGGCCGCGGCCCGCGAACAGCATCCAGCTTCGCGAGCCGTCCTTGTTCAGATATTCCTTTTCATAGGGCCCGACCCGGCCGGTTTCTGCAAAACCAGCCATCTGCGACTCGCTCTCCGACACCCATTCCGGCGGGGTCAGGTCGCGCCAGTGCAGCGCACCGCTTCCGAGCTCGGCAGCCGAATAGCCGGACATTTGGCTGAACACATGGTTGCCGCCGATCAGCGTCCCGTCCTCGCGAAAGAAGAGCACGCCCACCGCGTCGGTTTCCAACACCCGCTGCAGCCGTTGCTCGCTCTGACGCAGCGCCTCTTCCGCTCCATGGCGTTCAGTTACATCCTGCCCAATTTTCAGAAATCCGCTGATCTGGTTGTTGCTGGCCTTTAAGGGCACCACCAGCCCGTCGATAAAGACCAGGGCGCCATTCTTTCGAACATGCCAACGTACATCGGGCGCGCTGCCGCGTTCGCTGGCTGTTTCGAGCTCATGTCGCGGCTGCTCGTTGGCCCGATCTTCGGCCGTGAACAAAATGTCGATCGATTGCCCAACCGCCTCGTCGGCCGACCAGCCGAATACCTTCTCTGCCCCTGCCCACCAGGCATCGATGATACCGTCTGGATCGGTGGTGAAAATGGCATGGCCGCGCGCATTTTCCACGACAAGGCGAAGGCGCTCCTCGTTGTCCCGCAGCGCGGCCTCGACGCGGGACCGGTCAAAGGCGTCTGCCGTCTGACGGGCAAGAATGTCAAACGAATGAAAATCGGCTTCATCCGGCGTGACCTGCTGCCGCCAATGCGTCGAGATCATGCCGATCAGCCGCCCGTCGCGCGATATCAGCGGGGTTGACTGAATCGAGACGATCCCGGACAGCTCGTAATGCTCCCGGCCATCAGGATCGAAGGTCGACCCATCCGGCGCGAACACACGCTCGCCCTCACGGAGCGCGACGCCGCAGGTCGTGCCGGTAGAGATCGACACGCAATCCCAGAATTTGGCTGAATCCGGGTGAAAGTTTCTATGCCCGAGCAGTCGCAGCTCATTGCTGTCGGCGTCGAAGCGCTGAAGGCTGGCAAAATCGGCGCGCATGATCGCCATCGCCGCGTCGAGCAGGCGTCCGTATAGCGCCTCATCGTCCTCGCCCTCGATCAGCAGGCTGCTGATCTCCTGTAAGTGCTTGGTGTTGGCGAGTTCGTGGGCGAGGTCGGTCTCGCTTTGTTGCAGCGCCTGCTCCGCACGCTTGCGCTCGGTGATATCGCTACCTGCGCCGAACCATTCGACGATCTCGCCGTCCGGGCCCAGCATCGGCACCGCACGCGAGTTGATCCATCCCACGTTCCCGTCGGCGAGCGTGACGCGATGCTCGAGTTCAAAGATCGACTTGTCGCGCGTCGCGCGGCCGATGGCTTCGGACACCGCGGCGTGGTCACCCGGCAAGATGTACCTGTCGATCCAGTGTTCGTCCGGAGCGGCGGTGGGGGCGAGAAAGTCCTTGCTGTCGAGCTGATACATCAGCCGCCAGTCCGGGCTCATGCGATAGACCGTCACCGCGCCGGTGGTGACGAGCGCGCGGAACCGCGCTTCGCTCGCGCCCAGGCGGGCGGTCGCCTGATGACGATCGACGAAATCCGCTGCGGTCCAGGCAAGCAGGTCCAGCAGCCGGTTTTGCGCGTCGCTGGCGAGATGGGGCTCGCGGAACTGGACGCTGAGCACTCCGAGCAGTTCGCCAGCGCGACTTAGCATGGGCGTCGAGTTGGTCGCCAGCACGCCATCGGCCAGTGCCACCGCGCGATCGGGCGTGTCGGCCAGAGCGGGGCAGGTCGCGACATCTTCAATCTCCATGCGCCGGCGGTCGCGCCGGGCCGCATCGCAGGCAGGCTTGGAGCCTGCATGCATGAAGTGCTGAATGAACGGATCGTGCTCGGCATAGCCGTGAAAGGCAAACATCTCGAGCCGTTCGCCATCCTGGCTGACAAGCTGGATGCAGCCGCGATCGGTCCCCGCCAGTTCGACAGCCGCCTCGGCGATTGCGCCCAGCGCGCTACCCAACTCGTTTTCAGCCGCGAGCCCGCTGTTCAGCGCATGGACCCGGCGTATGCCGGCAAGGTCGCCGGCCAGCCGCGCCTCGCTGTCGCGCAAGGCCGCCTCGGCGCGCTCGCGGTCGCCGGCCGCGACGCCCATCATCAACGCTGCGAGCACGATGCCGTCGCTATCTCGAACCGGGGTCAGATAGGCATCAAAGG
>CAXTOI010000100.1:0-9826 GCA_964245645.1 uncultured Novosphingobium sp.
CATGTCCTTGATATCACCCAACCTTTTCTAAAATGAGTTTCGGGTCAGACACTTAAATTGTATCGATAATACTGCAAATAGCACTACTGGATACACCTCACTAGGTGCTGTTGGCGAGGCCGCTTGAGTGCCGGAAAATGGTCTTTTGCGCGGTCGATAATGAATCCTCGGTCGCGCGACCTTGGTTTACCAAAACACTCATTTTGCTAATAAAAAAAAGCTAATTGGGCGCTTCGTGCAGAACACCAAAAACGATATACCTCCGCCGATGCGGGCTAACGCTGTGGATTTGTTCGCCAGATGCACGAGAAGAGTTGATACATTTATGTTGCAAGTTTGCAGCACATTGCGGCTCGTGGAACCAGAACCTGAACATCAGCTTTACAATATCTACGCAGTTGCATCATTATGTAACTTCTGGGTGCCGGACTCGGCTGGCTAAGTTTGCGCGCAAAAAGGTTCAAAGAAATGATCCCTTCCTCGAGAATTTTGCGACTCCGGGCGGCTGGTACAGCAATATCCGTGCTCGCTTTCGCGTTGGCCTCACATGCCTCTGCGCAAGTGGTCAATCCCAGTACCATCGATAAGGCGGCAAACCCTGCGACAACCCAGGCAGCGCCCGATACCGCAACCGGCCCGGTCGGTCCCGCCGCTCAGCAACAAGCTGCAACAACAGAAGAAGATAGCGCCCAGATCATCGTTACCGGATCACGCATCGGTCGCCCGACGCTCGATTCGCCAATCCCTGTGTCGACGATCTCGGCAGCTGACCTGACACACTCGGGCGATACCAATATCGGGGACGTGCTGGACAAGATTTCTCCTCAACTCGCTCCAACTTATACCCAGGCGAATTCGACCCAGTTCATCGGCACCTCGGGATTGAATATTTTGGATTTGCGCAATCTAGGGCCGGACCGTACCCTGGTTCTCGTTGATGGTCAGCGTCATATTACCTCGAGCGAAGGTGACTTCTTCGTCGACGTCAATACCATTCCCAATGATCTGATCGATCGGGTCGACGTCGTGACCGGGGGCAGTTCGGCGGTATATGGCTCGGACGCCATGGCCGGCGTAGTCAACTTTGTCATGAAGCAGCACTATTCAGGCGCCGAATTCAATCTTCAGAGCGGCATAACCTCGCAGGGAGACCGGGCGAATTACAAGGCCTCGGCGCTGCTCGGCAAAAATTTCGACAATGATCGCGGCAATATCGCGATCTATGGCGAGTACGACCAGGCCAACGCGTTGTACAACACCGAGCGACCCAATGAGACTGGTGCCTACGCCGGTCGCAACCAGTTCCAGTTGGTCAATAACCCGAACGCAGGCAATGGCTTGCCTGATCGGACGTTCCTGACCGGCATCCACAGCTTTGGCTATTCGAACGGCGGCACCTTCATACCGTACAGCGGGGGATCAATTCGCGACTGCGGTGTTGTTGCCGCGGCGTGTCTTCCCAACGGCTTTCCCCGGGTGTTCCTGTTTCAGCCGGATGGTAATTTGACCGAGGCCAATTACGGCACGGATTTCCGCCCCGTGGGATCGGGCAACAATCAGGGCGGCAGCGGCTCGACGCTGGAAGATACAGGCGTGCTCGATCCAGGTTACAAGCGCTACATTTTCAACCTGCTGGCGCATTATGATTTTTCGGATGCATTCAGGCCCTATGTCAACGCCAAGTTTGCGCGGATTATTTCCACGCAGGTCAGTGGCCCGACCTTTTCGCAGGGCGGGGATCAAGGAGCGGGCGCCGAACCATTCAATTATTATACGCTTACGCCAATCCAGCTCGACAACGCATTTCTGACGCCGCAGGCGAAAACATTGATTACGTCATTGCTCGATCCGGGGTCCACGTTTTTCAACCTGAACCGCAACAACGTCGATTTAGGGTCTCGGGGTGAAGATGACCGCCGCGATACCTATCGGATCGTCGGCGGGGTGCAGGGTACGTTCAACCACGATTGGCACTACAATCTGGCAGCTGATTATGGACGGTTGAATACGCAATATGCCTTCACCAACAACCGTATCGAGCAGAATTTTTACAATTCGATTGACGCGGTCTACAATAATGCGGGTCAGATCGTTTGTCGGATCAACCAGGTTACGGTCACCGATCCGAATTGCGCACCGATCGACATCCTGGGTAACTTCGGTACCCAACAGACCGCAGCCCAGCGCCAAGCCGCGCTGAACTACTTCAACACCACCTCACACCGCTACGGCCATGCCAGCGAACTCGACGTGAACCTTAACCTCGATGGCAATACATCGGAGCTGTTTAGCCTGCCGGGCGGCCCGATCCGGTTTTCGCTGGGCGCTGAGTATCGCCGGGAAACTGCCGCGTATCATTACGACGATCTGGTGACTTCCGGAGCGACCTTCCTGAATTCCATTGCGCCGTTCAATCCGCCTTCCTTTGTAACAAAGGAAGCGTTCGGCGAGTTGGATGCGCCGATCATCAGGGACAAGCCTTTCTTCAACGAGCTGTCGCTGAGCGGTGCGGGCCGGGTTGCCCATTACAAAGGCGCAACCGGCACGGTCTATGCCTACAACGGTGGCGCGGTCTATGCGCCGGTTCAGGACGTGCGGTTTCGCTTCAATTATTCGCACTCGGTGCGAGCGCCGACACTCGACGATCTCTACTCTTCGGATTCGCAGGATTATGCGAGCGTGGATGATCCCTGCGACGTTGATTTCATCAATACCGGCAAGCCCACGCGTGCCGCCAACTGCTTGGCAGCAGGCGTGCCCGTGGGCTATGTGAATTCGGTCGCGCGTGCGGGATCAATCGCCATCACTGATGGCGGCAACCCCAACCTGAAAGCCGAGACATCGCGAAGCCTGACTTATGGCGTGATCCTGCAGCCGAGCTTCGTGCCGGGGCTGGCAGTGACTGTCGACTATTACGACATTAAGATCAGCAATGTGATTTCAGCGGTCGACGCCCAGACCATCCTGAACGGGTGCTACGATGGCGCGACGCTGAACAACCAGTTCTGTTCGTTAATCGCGCCGCGCCAGTCGAATGGCGACTTCAACCTCCAGTCGGCACTGCTGCAAAGCACGCTGAACTATTCAGCGGAGCGCGCCAAGGGTATCGACCTGGATGTTGCATATAATCATCGATTTGGCGACGAGAACAAGTTGGCGCTGCGGTTCGTGGGCAGCTGGGTGCGGCAGAATACCGATTACCCATATCTGGATGACCCGACCGAGCCTTTACAGATCAAAGGTACTCAGAGCGAGCCGGTCTATCGCTTCCATGCCACGGTCGATTACACTTACAAGAAGCTGACGCTGGGCTATGCGCTGACATACGTCGGCAAGCAGTCGATTACCGATTATGACGCGCAGCATGTGGTGGCAGATGATCCGGGTTCACCGTTCAACCCGCTGTATGCTGATATAAGCGATTACCCGGCCGAGTTTTATCATGACGTCAGGGTGTCGTACGAGGTTGGCGATCACTACAGTATTTACGCCGGCGTTGACAATCTGCTCGATCAGTTGCCGCCGCTGGGGCTGCTGGGTACCGGGCTCGACGCCTTATATGACAACGTCGGGCGGCAGCTGTATCTGGGGGTGAAGGTCAAAATGTAAGCATCGCTCGTTACAGAGATGAACTGCGCTGACGTTGCGAGAAGAGGTCGCTTGTTGATGTCGAACTGGCCCCTCTTTGCTCTGCCTGATTGGCAGCGCTTGCTGCCGAGAGGCAGCGGTTACCTGATCGATTGCGCGAATATCATGCGATAGCGCCCAGACGTGGTGACCGCCATCTCCCGCCAGACCAAGGCCGATTGGTGGGTAACGATATGGAAAGCGCGACTTGTGCAGCAAACTCGCGGTGCAGACGATCGACATCGTCGGTGGTGATATAGCTAATAGCTGCGTTTGCGGATCACTGCCCGCATGAGCGCGTTCGAATAGTTGCGGAGAATCAGCTGGTCCCCGTCGCGGATGACGCATTGCCAGTTTTCTGCATCGCTGTGTTCCTTGGTAAAACGAAGAGCCTTCACCTAAATGCCGTCGAGCCGATGGGGTCGCTTGCGGCCAGAACGCCGGCATTTGGCTTGAGGCTCAAGACTGCGATGCTCGATCGCGTGCAGACATCAAATCAAAAAAGCCTAATTTTGCAACCAGGCTTTTCGAGATTGGCGGTTACACGTTACCTTGGCCAAGCTAGGCCCCTTGCGGGCTTGGCGCCCCATCCCCAACGAAGCGCTTGCCCGATCGCGGTACCGTGGCTCCGCGGATCGCTGCCGGGCGCGCGCCGGTGCTGCGGTCGTCGGGGCGATTCAGGGTGCCGGTTTCCATCACCTCGCGGATGTCGTCGCCGCTCAGCGTTTCGAACTCGAGCATCGCCTTGGCCAGCAGATGCAGCTTGTCCTCGTTCACCTTCAGGATGTCGGTGGCGCGGACATGCGCGGTTTCGATCAGGGCGCGGATTTCGCTGTCGATCAGCTTGTTGGTTTCATCCGACATCATCAAGCGTTGTGAGCCGCCCATGCCGAGGTAGCCGTCCTGCTGGTCCTCGTATTGCAACGGCCCCAACTTGTCCGACATGCCCCATTTGGTGACCATGTTGCGGGCAAGACCGGTAGCGTACTGGATATCGCCCGAGGCGCCCGAGGAGACCTTGTCGTAGCCGAACACCAGTTCCTCGGCGACGCGGCCGCCCATGCTGACCGACAGGTTCGCCAGCATCTTGTCGCGGTGGTACGAGTAGGAGTCACGCTCCGGCAGGCGCATGACCATGCCCAGCGCGCGGCCGCGCGGGATGATCGTGGCTTTGTGGATCGGATCGGAAGCGGGCTCGTTGATCGAGATGATCGCATGGCCGGCTTCGTGATAAGCGGTCATCTTCTTCTCGTCTTCGGTCATGACCATCGAGCGGCGCTCGGCGCCCATCATCACCTTGTCCTTCGCGTCTTCGAATTCCTGCATCGCCACCAGCCGCTTGTTGCGGCGCGCGGCGAGCAGCGCCGCCTCGTTCACCAGATTGGCGAGATCGGCGCCGGAGAAGCCGGGGGTGCCGCGGGCGATAACCCGGGGGATGACATCGGGGGCCAGCGGCACCTTCTTCATGTGCACCGACAGGATTTTCTCGCGGCCTTCGATGTCGGGGATCGGCACCACCACTTGGCGATCGAAGCGGCCCGGGCGCAGCAGCGCGGGGTCGAGGACGTCGGGGCGATTGGTCGCAGCGATGATGATGATGCCTTCGTTGGCTTCGAAGCCATCCATTTCGACCAGCAGCTGGTTCAGCGTCTGTTCGCGCTCATCGTTCGAATTGCCAAGGCCATGGCCGCGATGGCGGCCGACCGCGTCGATTTCGTCAATGAAGACGATGCAAGGAGCGTTTTTCTTGGCTTGCTCGAACATGTCGCGCACGCGGCTGGCGCCGACGCCGACGAACATCTCGACGAAGTCCGAGCCGGAAATGGTGAAGAACGGCACGCCGGCTTCGCCCGCAATGGCGCGGGCGAGCAAGGTCTTGCCGGTGCCGGGGCTGCCGACTAGCAGCGCGCCCTTGGGAATCTGGCCGCCAAGTTTGGAAAAGCGACCCGGATCGCGCAGGAACTCGACGATTTCTTCCAGTTCCTCGCGCGCTTCGTCGATGCCGGCGACATCGGCAAAGGTGACGCGGCCCTGGCGTTCGGTCAGCAGCTTGGCCTTGCTCTTGCCGAAGCCCATCGCGCCCGAGCCGCCGCCCTTCTGCACTTGTTTCAGCGCAAAGAAAGCGACGCCGAGGATAAGCAGGAACGGCAGCGCCTGGAGCACGATATACATCAGCACATTGGGTTCTTCAGCCGCCTTGCCGGCGTAGCGCACGCCGTTGCTCTGCAGCAATTGCGCGAGGCTGGTATCGTTGGGGATGGGGATGGTGGTGAAGGCATCGCCGTCCTTGAAATGGCCGGTGATCTTGGTTTCGCCCACTTGCGCATCGGCCACGCTACCTTCGGCCACCTTGGCGCGGAAGTCGGAATACTGGATCTGGCCGGTGGTGGTGTCGGTGCGCGCGCTGAACAGCGAGACGGCGAAAAACAGCGCAAGGAAGATGCCGCCCCAGACAAGCAAGCTGCGCATCCATGGATTGCTGTTGGGAGGCTCGTCATTCATGACACGGTTTATCCTTTCCCGACCAATGTAGGACTGGAGCACTGAATCGCAAGTTAGCGCAAGTGGCTGATTTGCGGATATGCGCCGGAACGGAACGATTTGCGCCGGGTTGAGGCGGAAAGCGGCGTTGGTGACTGGTCAGGACGTTGGTGGAAGGACGGCTTATGCCACATTTCGCTGATGCCGACTGGTCTAGCTTTCCCGGGGAAGGGACGCTCAAAAGCGCGTTACCCTGAGCGCGGGGTGGGAGCAAAGCCGATGGGCCGCGCGTCGGCATCAGCGTGGATACCCCTCCCCAAACGGCGAGGGCGGCATGGGTCGCAATCCTGCCCGGCCTTGCGCATCACCAGGCGGCACCCTACTTTGCTGCACTGCAGCAGGAGTTTCCAAATGCACATCGGCACCGTCCGCGAGATCAAGAACCACGAATACCGCGTCGGGTTGACCCCCGAAAGCGTCCGTGACCTGACGACGCATGGCCATGACGTCTGGGTGGAAACCGGTGCCGGGCTGGGCATCGGCGCCACCGACCGCGATTATGACGCGGCGGGCGCGACGATCAAGCTGAATGCCGCGGTGATCTTTGCCGATTGCGAGATGATCGTGAAGGTGAAGGAGCCGCAGCCGGCCGAGCGCACGCAGTTGCGCAAGGGGCAGATCCTGTTCACCTATCTGCACCTCGCCCCCGATCCCGCGCTGACCGCGGATCTGATCAAGACCGGGGTGACGGCAATCGCCTATGAGACGGTGACCGGCCCGGGTCATTCACTGCCGCTGCTCAAGCCGATGAGCCAGGTGGCGGGGCGAATGGCGGCGCAGGCGGGTGCGACCGCGCTGCAGAAGGAACATGGCGGGCGCGGCGTGCTGCTGGGCGGCGTGCCGGGAGTCATGCCGGGGCGAGTGGTGATCATCGGCGGCGGCGTCGTCGGCTTCAATGCGGCGCTGGTGGCGACCGGCATGGGCGCGGATGTGATCATCCTCGATCGCGATCCCGATGTGCTGGAGCGCCTGGGCATTCACTTCGAATCGCGCGCCAAGACCCGCTTCGCCAGCCACGCCAATATCGCCAAGAGCGTGGCCGGCGCGGATCTGGTGATCGGCGCAGTGCTGGTAGCGGGCGCCGCCGCACCCCGGCTGGTCACGCGCGAAATGCTGGCGACGATGAAGCCCGGCGCGGTGCTGGTGGATGTGGCGATCGACCAGGGCGGCTGTTTCGAAACCAGCAGGCCGACGACGCATGCCGACCCGACGTTCATCGTCGATGGCATCGTCCATTATTGCGTGGCCAACATGCCCGGCGCGGTGGCGCGCACCAGCACTTATGCGCTGAATAACGTCACCCTGCCGCACACGCTGGACATCGCCAATCAAGGCTGGCGGGCCGCGCTGAAAGCCAACCCGCACCTCGCCGCCGGGTTGAATGTGCATGCCGGCAAGGTAACCTGCGAGGCGGTAGCCGAAGCACTCGGGCTCGAATATACCGCCGTGTCGAAGGTCTTGGCCGGGAAAGAGTAGCAAACGCTGAGTCTTCCCGGCGGTGAGGCTTTGGCGTTACCGACCCAGCTTGGTCCGCAACTCATCGATCATCTTGGACGCATCGGCCTTGCTCAGTCCCTCGGCGGGCGGCTCGACCTGCGCCTCCTCGCACAGCGTGGTCAGGTAAGACGCCTGCGCCCCGGTCATCGGATCGCCGCCCGAGACCCAGTTATCGGGATCCTTTTCGGTGTTCGAGCCGGGATGCTCGTCGAGCTTGGGATTATGCAGTTCATCAGTCATCGGGCGCTCCGAAGTTTGCCGTTTGTTCTCAAACGACCGACCTTTGCAGCAGTTCCCGATTGGTGCACGGGGGCGCCGATCATTCACCACCCCGTCACCTCAACCTGCTAAGCGCAGGGCTGGGATGGTGGCCGATAGGCCGCGCGGCGGCGTTGGCGGGTGCAACCGGATTGATCCCTGGCATTTTGGCCCAGCCTGGTTCAGCGCCTCGTGCGGACGCGCCTTGTTGAAGTGTCGGCGAAAATCATCTGACACGTCCTGGGCGCATGAGAACGATCCTGAAACCACAAGGCCTCGCCACTCGCCCGACGAGATCACCAAAGATAAAATGTCTCCCGGCTTACCCCATAGCGCGCACTCAGCTCCGTCACGCCGAACGCCCCGCTATTGTACTCCCGAAACATCGCAATCCGCTCTTCCATCATACAGGTTTCTCCAACAGCCATCGGATCATACCTCCGATCGCTATCTGCACTTGTCAGGGATCTACCCGGTGCATATCGCCTTGGATGTTGTCGATGGAACGGGAGTGACGCCACGCATGGTGCGCAGCGCCATTCCTGCTTCACATAACCCAATCGCAGTTACCCAAGACCGGATCATCCGAAGCCGGTGTTGTAGTTGAAGTTGAAGTTGAAGCCGTTTCCAGCGGCCAGCAGAATCCGGTAAGCCCAGGCTTGCGACGGATCCTTGATCATGGCCTGCACCAGAGCATCCTTGCTGGAATATCCGACCTCGGCATATATGGCGGCATTGGTCATGGGACTTGTGGCCGATGTCACATTGTCGACATCGGCATAGACATTGATCGACGACACGCTGCCGCCACCCACCGTGGACAGGACCAGCCTTTTCGAGGCCGGCGCGAAAGCATAGGCGCGGTTATGGTAAAAGCCGATGTTCGATATCTGCGCCGGGATCTCGTTCTGCACAGTCAACCAGGCATTGTTGACCTTTCCGTAGTCGGGATTGTTGATGTACAACGAATAGGCGTAATAGCTTGACGTCGTGCCATCGCTGGTTCTGAAGCCCAGCCCACGCGGCAGGCCGCTGCTGATGTCGGCGCCGCCCATCACCAATTGGCAAAATGCCTGCTGGATCACGCCATTCGGGGACTCGGTATCGGTGCCCGAACCACCCGACATGAAATCCGGGGTCGGACAATCGACGATGACGTTGTGGTGGCATTGATGATTGCCGCGCAACGACAGCCCCGAAGCGGAACCATCGACCATGACATTGCGCCGGACGATCGATGCCGTGCCCCGGTGATTATCGAGATATACGCAATGCTTGTAGATATCCGGACCACCCTGGGAAACCGGCGCATCGCGTGAGGCGCCTACCTTCCAGCCGCAGTGCCAGAACACGCAATCCTCGATGGTCAGATTGGTGTAGGCCGAGAATATTCCGCAGCTATGCGAGCCACCGGTATCATACTGGCCGTAGCTCGAGCACATTCTCAGGATATTGTTGCTTGAATAGCCGCTGGTCTGGCCGATGTTGCTTTCCAGCACCGTCTCGACATTGTTGAATACCATGTTTTCCCAGAGCAGATTGTTGTTCTGGCCGCCCCAGATAAAGCCCTGGCCATTGCCGGTGCTGAGGTATTCGATCCCGCGGAATGCCCATCCACCATAGTCGAAAGTCGCGTAATTGGCGTTCTGCGGAAACTCGCCGGTGCCCAGCACCCAGACCGGGCGTGGTCCGCGTATGCCGGTCCCGGCGCGGCCATGCTTGGCCGTGTTCAATGGATCGAGCGGGTCGTAGGATTGCATGCAGGTCGGATAGGTCGCGCCGTGGCCGTAATAGGTGAAGCCGTGGCGGTTGAGCTTGTCGATCGTGAATTTTTGGCCCTCGGCAAAAAAATATTGATGGCCCATGCCCTCGGTGGAGGACGGCACCGAGTTCAAGCCAACCA
>CAXTOI010000101.1:0-260 GCA_964245645.1 uncultured Novosphingobium sp.
GTCAGCACCAGCGTCGCGGGCTGGCCACCAACGGCTTTGACCGCAACTCCCCTGCCGGCAGGATCGGCGAAAGCGGCAGCGTCCAGCGGCGCACCGCCGCCGTCGCTCGCCGCAGCACCGGGAAGCGGCGAGGCGACTGCCTCGGGCACGGCCATCACCGCGACATCGGCATAATACGTCGGCGGGGGCGGCGCCTTCGCGCCGGTCATCATCTCGCCAATGTCCGGCGATGAATGCATCGCCCCGTAAGGCCCCGTTAC
>CAXTOI010000101.1:270-9822 GCA_964245645.1 uncultured Novosphingobium sp.
GAAAAATGTTTGCTCGGCGCGATCCGCGTGTCGCTCCACACCAGTTTCTTCAGGCCATCCTGCGGCGGCACCCAAGGGCCGCCGGTCTCCGACCAACCCGGCGAAGAGGCGATGCCGAATTCGAGGCCGAGCCGTTCCGCCTCTTTGACCGCGAGGCCAAAGGCGTCCTTCCATTCGGGCGTCATATAGACGAGGCGATGCGGCACGATCTGCGGCGTCATCATATTGGCGTCAAACGCCTGGACGCCACCGAGGCCGACCGCCTTCATCCAGTCCAGATCCTTGACAATACCGTCCTTGCTGATGTTGCCGTTCATCCAGTGCCACCACACACGCGGCCGCGCTGAGGCGGGAGGATCGCGGAACTGGTCTTCGAGGCTCGGTGCGGGGTTCGCGGTGGCGGGCGCCGGTGCGTCGGCCAGCGCGGCAGGCGTGGACAGCGCGCTGGAAACGAGAAGAGCCGCGGCCAGGCCGTTGCGGATGGTCATCGATATAGCCCCCAAATCCCTATGGTATCTCATCACGCGTTCTCCATCGGCAAGCCGACATAATTTTCGGCCAGCGTGCGCTGCGCAGCTTCGGAGCCCCGAATATAATCGATCTCCGCTGTCTGCATGCGCCGGGCAAAGTCGTCCATGTCGGGAAAACGATGGGTGAGCGACGTGAACCACCAGGAAAAACGCTCCGCCTTCCACACGCGAGCCAAGGCGCGCGCCGAATAGCCATTGATCCCCGCCGACGAATTTTCCCGGTAGAAATCGACCAGAGCTTCGCCGAGGAAAGTCACGTCCGACACTGCAAGATTCATTCCCTTGGCGCCGGTTGGCGGCACGATGTGCGCCGCGTCGCCGGCCAGGAAGAGGCGCTCCCAGCGCATCGGTTCGGAGACAAATGAGCGCAACGGGGCGATCGATTTCTCGAAGCTTGGGCCGCGCGTGACCCGGGCCGCTACCGCTGGCCCAAGGCGCAGACAAAGCTCGTCCCAGAAGCGTTCATCCGGCCAGTCGGCCACATCCTCGTCTAACCCGCACTGAATGTAGTAGCGGCTTCGCGATGCCGACCGCATCGAAGCAAGCGCGAACCCGCGTTCGTGGTTGGCGTAGATGAGTTCGTGGCACGCAGGAGGCACATCGGCAAGGATGCCAAGCCAACCGAAAGGATAAACCCGCTCGAAGGTGCGTAAGACGGTCTCGGGAATGCTCGCCCGGCTCACGCCGTGATAGCCATCGCAGCCCGCAACGAAGTCGCAGGACAGTTGCTTGGCTTCCCCATCTTGAAGCCAGCCCACCACCGGAGAGTCACTCTCGAGAGCCGAAAGCTTTACATTTTCAGCATTCCAGATGATTTGAACGCCGCATCGCGCCGCGGCCGCGAACAGGTCATGCATGACTTCCTGCTGGCCATAAACGGTTACCGCGCTGCCCCCCGTCAAAGCCGCCATGTCGATCCGGAAAGGTGACCCGTCGACCGAAATCTGGGTACCTTCGTGGACGATACCCTCGCGATCGAGACGGTCTCCCAATCCCAAACGGCGCATCAGATCGGTGGTAACCTGCTCCAGTACCCCTGCCCGCACGCGCCCTTCGACATATTCGCGATCGCGCCGCTCCAGCACGACGGCATCTATGCCCTCGGCAGCAAGATAATGCGCCAGAAACATACCGGCTGGGCCCGCGCCAATGATGGCGACCTGGGTGCGCATGGGATCCTCTCGATAAAATTTGTTTTCGGCTCTAATGGCCCACTTCGGCGTCAACTGGGATATTGCCCGGGCTTTACCGATCCTGCCTGTTCTCCCGATCGTTCAGCCGCACTATCGGATCGTGACCAACGCTGTATCGGCATAGCCGCGGATGAGGTGAAGTGTCGTGCCCGCAAGAGTGGTCAGCGATCAATGGCCGGTTTCACGGTGAAGGAAACCTTTACTCTCCAGCCAAAGGCGGAATTCATCCATGACCAGAACTGTGGTGGTGCCCGGCCGCCCCATGCCAAAACCATGGTCGCCGTGTTCATAGGCATGGAGTTCAGCGGATCGATGCGCAGCTTGCCAGCCTTGAACGATGCCGAAGCCTTGGTGGCCAAATAGCGGATCATCGAGCGCCAGCGCTGCGAACATCGGTGGGGCTCCCTCGGGCACTTCCACCGGCACCATCGGGCCGTAAATATATCCGAAGAAGGCGGGTCGGCTGGTCGGAGTGCCGGTCAGAACCGATTGCAAAGCGGTCATCGCTCCGGCTGAAAATCCGATGATGCCGACGCGAGCCGGATCGACATTCCAGCGCGCTGCGCCTGCACGAACCAGTTTGATGGCCTGCAATGCGTCAGGGGCGGCGTAAGGATCGCGGATATCGGTAACGCCGCCCGAGCGGATTGCCGCGCCCATCTTCTCACCCACCGCCCGCATAAAGGCAGGATCGTCGGCGGGGGTCTCGTTCAGTCGATATTTGAGAACGAAAGCAGCAATTCCATGTGCGGCAAGCCAATGAGCAACCGCGAAACCCTCCGAATCCATGGATAGCGACATGAATGCGCCACCCGGAGCCACCACCACCGCGGCGCCGGTGGCAATCGACGGGTCCGGCAATACCGGTGTTATGGTCGGATAGGAGATATTCCGCGCAATGCGTGCGTCCATATGTTGGCTACCGATATCGGCGATCAACCGGCCCCAGCTTTCGGGGGTTTGCAACGGCGTAAGCGTGGAGCGCGGCCAAATCTCGATCGAACCCCGATCCGTGGGTCGCTCGATGGGGACCAACTTGAAATCCGGCATCTGGGCATGACCCATGATCGGCGCAGCGGCACATGCCACAGCGAAACACGACGCGGCGATACGAATGTTCATGGGAAACCTCACAGACCATTGCTGCGCACGATTGCGCTATAAATTTTGGCACTTGGCTTAGGCATTCGGACAAAAGTGGTGCGGTCGATCGAATGAAGACCCAGCCGGCCCTTGAACCCCGAAATCCATTCATAATTGTCAATCAGCGACCAATGCATGTAGCCTTTGATCGGCACGCCTTCGTCGGCTGCTTTGCGAAGATCGGCCAACGCCGCCGGTATGAACGCGGCGCGAATGGCGTCGTCGTCGGTATCGACGCCATGTTCAGTGACCAGGATGGGCACTCCTGTCGCAGCGTGGGCATAGCGCACCGCATCGGCCAGCGAAGGCGCATAAACCTCACCTCCCATGCGGTTGTGGACCGCATCCGCGGGCGGCGGCACTTTCCCATCACGACTCCAAAGCACGCGTTCGTAATTTTGCACGCCAAGAAAATCGTCGCCCCGCACCGTCTCAAGCCACGCGCCGTAAAGTTCCTCGCGCATGTGATCGCGTCGGCTGTCGGCGCCAATCGGCTGATCGTCGAACATCGCGAGACTGACGCCCACCGGCAGATCGGGCCGAACGGCCTTGATCGCAGCGCGCCCCGCTTTGTGGCCCGCAATGAGATTGCGGGTCATCGTGTCGATGACTTCGGGGTTGGCGGCATTCCCGGCGACGAAGTGGGCCGTGCCGCAGGCGCGCGCCGCTGCCTCGAGCATGGCACGCTGCCCATCCAGGAATTGCGGCGGCAGCACGACACGCAACAGGCGCAAGATATTGGGCTCGTTCAATGTTGTCGCATAGCGCATACCCGCGGCGAGATGGCGCGCGGCACGGTCGCAAAAGCGGGTGAAAAGATCTGCCGCAGCGGGCGCCGTCCAGCCTCCGTTCGCCGCAAACCAGCGCGGCGTGGTGTAATGATTGAAGGTCACCACGGGCGCCAGGCCGCGAGCCTGGCAGCCCTCGATGATCCGCTGGTAATGGTCGAGCATCGCGATCGACCACACGTCGGGTTCCGGTTGAATGCGCGCCCATTCAAGGCTGAAGCGATAGGCATTGAGCCCCATGCCGCGGGCAAGATCGAGATCGGCCGGCCAAAGCTCCAAACTGTTGGCCGCATCGCCCGAAGGCTCCGCGAAAATGGTAGGTTTCACATTTTCCAGCAACCAGACGTCACTGTTGATGTTGTTGCCTTCGACTTGATGGCCAGCGGTTGCTGCACCCCACAAAAAGCCCTCTGGAAATGCACCGGAACCAGCGCCGAGTGCCGGAACGGTCAAAGCAGAGGAAACTGCCAGGGCCCTCGCCGTACCCAGAAAATTCCGACGATCCACTTCATCTCTCCCGTTTGGATTCTTCAGCTCGCCCGCCGCTCAGACGCGGTCGCACGATTCTCGAATGAAATTCAGCAGTTCGCTCGCGAGCCGCGTGTCGGCGGTGCCAAGATGATAGGCGAGGCTGAAATGATTATGGCCCCCGATTATCGCGCAAGCCGGTAGTTTTCCTGTTCCCGCAAGAATCGCCCCGAGCAATCCGACCATCTCTGCCTGGAAGCGTGCCGGGTCGAATTCCGAGCAGGCGATGAACAGCGGCACCTTCGTGGCAACCACGGCGTCACGTGGCATGCGCTCGGCATAAAGCTCTTGCCCGCCGTAATACAACCTGTCGCGCTCATCGAGCGGGGTGAACCCGTACAGACCCGACAGCAGGATCGCACCACTCAAGCCAGGTAGTGCGGATCGACCCTCGCTTTGCAAGCGCAATGCCGTGGCCACATGCACCGCGCCCGCCGAGGTGCCGATCAGCACGATCCGCTCCGGGTCGCCGCCATAATCCGCCGCGTTCGCATGCAGCCAGGAGACTGCTGCGGCCACATCCTCCCCGCCGGCGGGCCAGATGGCCTCTGGCGCGAGGCGATAATTCATCACCGCGCCGAGCAGGCCGCTGCGCGCAGCCCACCGGCCTGCATGGGCATTGTAAGGGTGATCGGGTGACGATTTTTCTCCCCGCAGGAAACCACCCCCATGCACCCAAAGCAGGATAGGCACTTTCGCTTTCGCCTCGCCCGGACCGGCTTGGGGCTGGTAGAGGTCGAGCCGTTGGCGCTGGTGCTCGCCATAGGGCAAGTCCGACGCGGCCGCAGGCTGTGCGGTGGCAAAAGCGCTTTGCTCGGGCAAGAACAGCGCCTGGACCTTGCCCAGCACCTCGGGGCCCAGGACTTGCCCGAGAGCTGCGATCATGCCGCGCATCTCGGGCGTTTGCTGGCTCATGTAACTCGCTTCTCCTGCAAATCCGGCTCAGAACTTCCCGTCAAGGCTAATGCCGACTTGGCGGAATGATCCGGGACCGTAGATCGCCCCGACATTGGCCCCGCCGCTATAAGGGAACGAACTTTGCACCAGTTCAGGCTCGTGAACATTGAACAGATTGCGCACGAAAATCGCCGCCTGGTAGCGACCGTCGTCCGTTTCCACGCCGACACGGCCGCCGGCGGTCCAGTGCGGGCCGAAGGTGCTCTCCGAAATCGAATTCGCCTCGTAGCGGATGCGCGATTTCCATACCGCATCGGCGGCGACAAAGCCTTTGAACCGATCGGTAATGGGTTGATCGTACTGACCGGAAAAGGTGAACTTGTATCTTGGAGCATAGGCGAGCTGGGTATCGCCGATGTCGGTTCCGTCAGTGCCCAGGAACGCCTTGGGATAAGTTGCCTTGGCGTAGAGGAAACCGGTGGTGATCGACAGATCCTTGGTCACCCGACCGAACAGGTCGATCTCGGCGCCACGCGACTTCACGCCATCGATGTTGCTGACCGTGCAAGAGATCGCACCCACATCCGTGGTGACGCAGTTCTGCGATTGGAAGTCCTTGACGTTCTGGTAGAACAGATTGGCGTCAAGCACCCAGCCGGCGAGCAGCGTGCTCTTGAGACCCGCTTCGTAGGAAGTCGGTATTTCAGGCAAGACGGCATAGGACGCGGCGTTGGCGGGCGTGGCGATCTGCCCACCCTTGAAGCCTCGCGTCACGGTTGCATAGACCATGGTCTTACGCGTGACGTCGTACTGCGCGCCTAGCTTCCAGGAGAATTTGCGGGAATCAAGCGAGGTGTGACTGTTAATCGAGCCGGGAATGCTGTCCGCCACCGTGTCGAGCTTAAGCAGATCGTCAGTATACCGCCCACCCACGATCAGCCGGAGTTTATCTGCTGCATGGACCGTCGCTTGGCCGAAGATTGCCATCGAAACGTCCGAAACGTGGAATGCGCTGGTCCCGCTATTTTCGACGGGAATGTAAAAGCCCGGCACCGGCTGAATCTCGACGGCCAAGGTTTCGTCATCACGATGTTGGATCTGGCTCGAAAAGAACAGGCCGCCGGTGTATTCTACCATCTGATTTGCGGGCGAGGAGACGCGCAGCTCCTGCGTAAAGAGGTCGATCGGACGGTGCACCGGGCCGTTAGTGACCTGAAGTTCAAGCGGATCTCCGCGAAAGACATTGGTGGCCGCGCCGTCACCCGATTCCAGGCTTTTGCGGTAAGCAGTGACGGAAGTTATCGTGAAGGGGGCGGCTTGGTAATCAATCTCGAGTGAAGCACCGCCTGAATAGCTGTGCTCGAGGAAATACTGACCCGTGCAGAAATTGCGGTTGCCAACGCCGGCGGTGACACCGCAGCTTGCGAGATTGGCGGTGACGTTATCGGGGATCGGGAACGGCGTTGGTAGCGGCAGGAGCCCGGCCCCGCTGGACTTCACCAAGGTGAAGAAATCACCGCCTTCGGTGGTGCGAGTTTTGCCGTAATCACCGATCAGGTTGATTGTCAGCTGGCTTGTTGGCTCCCACAGCAAACGGCCGCGCAACCCCCAGCTATCGTTTTTGTCGTAGCGGGCGCTGGTCAGGTCATAGTCGGGGCCTTGCCGCATATTGCCGAAGCCGGCGATCCGCAGCGCCGCGTCATGCGCCAACGGCAGATTGACCACGCCTTGAACAATCTGGTCACCATAGCGCGAACCCGCCGTCCCCGCGTGCGAAAGCTCGGTTCGCAGTCGTGCACTAAAAGTGTCGAATTCTGGCTTGTTTGTCGTGATATTGATCACGCCTGCCGAGGTCGTAAGCCCGAACAGCGTTCCTTGGGGTCCTTTAAGAACCTCAATTCGGGCAACGTCAAACAGGTCGGAGATATTGGCATTGCCCTGGCTCACTTGATCGACGACAACGCCGACCGAAGCAACAGCGCCCGCGGAGAAGGTTTGGGTGCCGATACCCCGGATCGAGCCGCCGCCCCCGGTGTTCTGCCCGGGCGCTGACTGGATTTCGAGGCTGGGGGCGATGCGATTGAGGTCGTTCACGGTATCGATTTGCTGACGCTCCAGCTGCGCCTGATTGGCAACGGTGATGGAGATCGGCACCTGGGTCACCTTTTCAGCACGACGCTGAGCCGTGACCACAATATCGGCGCCGCTGGTACCGGTTGCTGCCGCATCGGCTGATGGCGCGACCTGAGCATGCGCCGTCGATGCAACGGCAAGCATGCTGGCGCCTACGAAAAGCTGAGCGACCGATTTGAAACGCATGACATTCTCCCCGCCGCCGGCACTTCGCCGTGGCAATTATGATCGGATTATGGTTCCGATGGCTTGTGCGGATGACGAGGGTCGAACACCGACCAATGTATCTACTATCTTGCCGCATACCTGATCCTCCACAGCGAGGATCGGGTCAAATAATGAATTTGGGCAAGATCATAAATTTCACTTATGCATCATTGCGTCTTCGAGCGGCGGCTGCGCGCACATTTGAGCCGTTTCCCACCCTCTTCAGCGATTGCTCGCTCGATCATCCTGCGCGAATGAACACCCCAGCATCGATATTGAACTTAAGCACCCGCCGCTCTGGCCAGTGCGGCCTTACCGCAGGCCGGAGCTGGCCTGGGCGACGCTCTTCGGCTCCCCTGGGCGGCACAAGGCTTACCCGACAGCGGTGGCGATGAATGGCGCCGGGATAGCGATGAATGGCGCCCGGTCGCGATGAACACCAGCTGCAGCTTCTTCATGCCGGAAACCCAGCCGCCACGCAGGCATCCACCACCCGTGCCAGGAATGGCATAACGAACATTCACGGCACCAGCACCGTGTCCTTCGCCTCAGCCAATATGTCGGGATAATCGAGTGTAAAATGCAGCCCGCGGCTTTCCTGGCGTTTCAGCGCCGATTGCACGATCAGATCGGCGCTTTGCAGCAGGTTGCGCAGTTCGATCAGATCGGTGGTGACGCGAAACTGACCGTAATATTCAGTAACTTCCTCGGTCAGCATGCGAATGCGATGCTGCGCGCGTTCCAGCCGCTTGGTGCTGCGCACGATGCCCACATAATTCCACATGAAGCGGCGGATTTCGGTCCAGTTCTGCTTGATGATCACTTCCTCGTCCGAGGAGGTAACGCGGCTTTCGTCCCAGGGCAGCACCAATGGCGGCGCTTCGTAGCTGTCCCAGTGGTCGAGGATGTCGGACGCCGCCGCCTCGCCGAACACGAAACATTCGAGCAGCGAATTCGACGCCAGCCGGTTGGCGCCGTGCAGCCCGCTTTCGGTGCATTCGCCCACCGCATACAGCCCCGGCAGATCGGTACGCGCGGCCAGATCGATGATGATGCCGCCGCAGGTGTAATGTTGCGCGGGCACCACCGGGATCGGCTCGCGGGTCATGTCGATCCCCAGCGCCAGCAGCCTTTCGTAGATGTTGGGGAAATGTTCGCGCACCTCGTCCGCCGGCTTGTGGCTGATGTCGAGGTGAACGTAATCGAGCCCCAGCCGCTTGATCTCGTGATCGATCGCGCGGGCGACGATATCGCGCGGAGCGAGTTCGGCGCGGGGGTCGAAATCGGGCATGAAGCGCCGGCCCGCGCCGGGATGGCCGGGCGGGATCTTCAGATGCCCGCCCTCGCCGCGCACCGCCTCGGTGATCAGCAGGTTCTTGACCTCGAGGTGGTAGAGGCAGGTCGGGTGGAACTGCATCATCTCCATATTGCCCACCCGCGCGCCCGCGCGCCAGGCCATGGCGATGCCGTCACCGGTCGCGCCGCGCGGCGCGGTGGAGAACTGATAGACACGCCCCGCCCCCCCGGTCGCCAGCACGGTGACGTGGGCGGTATGCGCGATGACCTCGCCGCTCGCCTCGTCCAGCGCATAGACGCCCCACACCCGGCCCGACCCCGAATAGCGCAGTTCATGCCGGCCGGTGATCAGGTCGATGCAGGTCTGCCCGGGCAACAGCGTGATATTGGGATGATCCTGCGCCGCCTGCACCAGCGCCTGCTGCACCGCCAGCCCGGTCGCATCGTGGACATGGGCGATGCGGCGATGCGAATGGCCGCCCTCCAGGGTGAGATGCAGCGCATTGCCTGAGGTGTTGAACGGCACGCCAAGTCGCACCAGCCGATCGATCGCATGCGGCGCGCGCTCGACGACGAATTCCACCGTCTCGCGCCGGTTAAGCCCGGCCCCGGCGACGATGGTGTCTTCGACATGATTTTCGAAGGTATCGCCGGCATCGAGCACCGCGGCGATCCCGCCCTGCGCCCAGCTGGTCGAGCCACCGTTCAAGGAGCCCTTGGCGAGCACCACCACCTGCCGCGTCTCGGCCAGCGCCAGCGCCGCCGTCAGCCCCGCCGCGCCCGACCCGACGATCAGCACATCGGCTTTCAAGGGTTGAGGCCCGTTACCGTCTGCGG
>CAXTOI010000102.1:0-9775 GCA_964245645.1 uncultured Novosphingobium sp.
ATCGGCGCCACGCGCATCCGCCTGGTCGATTTCAAGACCGCGCGCCGTCCACCCCTGGCGCTGGATGAGGTCCCACTGCCCACCCTGCGCCAGATCGCCGCTTATGCCGCGGCGCTGGCGGGCGCTTATCCGGGGCGGGCGGTAGAGGCGGCGGTGCTCTATACCCAGACCCCGGCGCTGATCGAGCTGCCCGCCGCGGTGCTGGAGCAGCACAAGCTGGCATTGCTCGATGCGCAGGAAAGCTTGCGCGCCTGACCGGTTGCCAAAGGATGCGCGCCGCTTACATATGGGTTCATTGTTCAGGAGATTATCATGGCCACCAAAGCCGTTACCGACGCCAGCTTCGCCACCGACGTGCTGGGTTCCGACAAGCCCGTACTCGTCGATTTCTGGGCCGACTGGTGCGGCCCGTGCAAGATGATCGGGCCGTCGCTGGAGGAAATCAGCGAGGAGCTTCGAGGCAAGCTCGACATCGTCAAGGTCGACATCATGGAAAACACCAATACCGCCAGCCAGTTCGGCGTGCAGTCGATCCCGCTGATGATCCTGTTCAAGGATGGCAAGCCAGTTGCGCAGAAGCTGGGCGCGGCGCCCAAGGGTGCGTTGAAGAGTTGGATCGAAGGCGTTTTGTAAGCACAAAAAGCGCTCGCCTCTACTCCCTTCCCGCTTGCGGGAGGGGCCGGGGGTGGGCACTTCTGTTTCTACTTCTACTACTTCTACCTTACACAAACGCGTTCAAAAGTGGTGCACAGCACCACAATCGACGAACTGCTCCTACCCCAGCTCCGCCATCCGCCCCGCCAGTTCATCCCACAACGCCGGGCTGGCCGCAGCAATCAGCCCCTTGCGCCGATCGTCCACCCGATACGGCGAACCATCCGCACGCGCCACTTTTCCGCCGCTCTCATTCACGAACAGCACCCCTGCGGCATGATCCCAGGCCAGCGTGCGCTCGAACACCGACACGTCGTTGACGCCTAACACCAGCCGCGGATATTGCTCGGCAGCGCAACGCGGGATGTCGACCACGCGGTAATGCGGGTTTATATGGCTCTTAAGTGCCTCGCGCCGCGCCGGATCGGCATAAAGCAGCGAGATCGCCGCAACCGGCGGGGTTTCGCCGCTGGCGCGCGCGCGAACCGGATCGCCGTCGATGCGCGCGCCATGGCCGCGTTCGGCGCTGCAGAAGCGGCCGGTGAGCGGGTTGAGAATCCAGCCGCCCACGGTTTCGCCCGCTTGCGCCAAGGCAATCAAAATCCCGAACGGCGGTCGCCCGGCAGCGTAATTGTTGGTGCCGTCGATCGGATCGATGATCCAGCACAATGCATCGCCTAGCCGGTCCACCACGGCGGGATCGGCATGGACGGCTTCCTCGCCGACGAGTGACGGTCTTGGCACCGCCTCGGGCAGCAGCCGGGCCAGCGCTTCGGCCAGGATAGCTTCGCTTTCCAGATCAGCGATGGTCACGGCGTCATCGGCCGCCTTGTCGCTGATCTCGCTGGCGGCGAGGCGCTGGTAATGCGGCAGCACGGCGCGCTGCGCCGCATCGAGCATGATCGCATGGACCGCGCGCGTCAGAGCAGAGGTCATCAGCTACGGTAATCCGCGTTGATCGCAATATAGCCATGCGTCAGGTCGCAGGTCCATACGGTAGCGCTGCCGCCGCCCAGCCCAAGATCCACGCCGATGCGGATGTCCTGGCCCTTGAGATGGGCGGCGACCGGCGCCTCGTCGTAGCCGGCCACCGCCAGACCATCGCGCGCGAGCCAGATGTCGCCAAAGCGGATTGCCAGCCGGTCGCGGTCGGCGGGCTCGCCGGCCTTGCCCACCGCCATGACCACCCGGCCCCAATTGGCATCTTCCCCGGCGATGGCTGTCTTGACCAGCGGCGAATTGGCGATCGCCAGCCCGATGCGGTGCGCACTGGCATCGCTGGCGGCGCCGGACACTTGGATTTCGATGAATTTCTGCGCGCCTTCGCCGTCGCGGACAACAAGATGGGCGAGTTGCAGGCAAACGTCGCTCATCGCGGCGGCAAAAGCATCGGCGCCGGGGCTGTCATAGCCTCCGATCGGTGCATTTTTGGCCTGGCCGGTGGCAAAGGCGAGCACGGTGTCGCTGGTCGAAGTGTCGCTGTCCACGGTGATGCAGTTGAAGCTGCGCGTCGCGGCGGCGGCCAGCAGTTCCTGCAGGAAAGCGGGAGCGATCGCGCAATCGGTGAAGATATAGCCCAGCATTGTCGCCATATCGGGGGCGATCATCCCGCTGCCCTTGATGATCGCCGCCAGCGTGACGGTGGTGCCCCCCACGATCGCCGTGGCAGTCGCGCCCTTGGGAAAGGTATCCGTGGTGCTGATCGTCCGCGCAGCGTCTTCCCACGAGCAGGGCGGCGCCCCCAGCACCAGCGCCACGCCATCGCGCGCCTTGTCCTTGGGCAGCGGTACGCCGATCACCCCGGTCGAGGAGACGAATATTTCGCCGGGCGGGCAACCAAGATGGCCGGCGGCCTGCGCCATGATCTGGTCCACCGCCTCGCGCCCGCGATAGCCGGTGAAGGCGTTGGAATTGCCGGCGTTGACCACCAATGCGCGGGCGCGGCCGGCCTTGATCTGCTCGCGCCCGAGTTCGACTTCGCTGGAGCAGCAGATGTTGCGCGTGAACACGCCCGCCACGGCGGTGGCTATGGCGAACTCGATATAAGTCAAGTCGCAGCGGCCCCAATCCTTGTATCCGGCGCGTGCGACGCGCGGCGTCACCCCGGCGATCGCGGGCAGGGCAGGGAAAGGCGAGGCGAGCGGAGAAACGGCATCGGACATGGCAGCGGCGTTAGCGTGATGCCCGGCAGTGAGCAATCGCCCCGGCTCTCGTCATGCCGATGGCGTCCGGTCGGGAGTAGGGAGGCAATCAACTGCACCTCCTGTCTACCCTTGAGCTTGTCGAAGGGCTGCCTTTCTCCATGAGACAGCACTCAATTGCACAAAGAGAAGAACAGCCAAATCACTGCAAAACCGCATTAACCGAATTTCCGCCGCCATCATGCAACTGGCGCGGCTCCAGCAGCGCAGTAGTATCGATCAGATCGAGCGCATTTTCGACATCGCGGTAGCGCCGCGCCGCCGCGCTCCAATTGGCGGCGTCGGCGCCGGTCGAGAGATGCTGGACATCGGCCACGGCATCGTCGATGCGCCCGTCGCTCAGCGCCTTGCGCGCATCGTCGAAGCGGATATCGGCACTGGACTGCGCCGGGCGGTCGCGGCGGACGACCAGCAGATCGGCCAATTCGCGCGTCACCCGGCGCCACAGCGTCTGCTCGCCCGTCTCGGTCAAGCGCGGCGCCAGCGCCTCCAGACGCGCACCAAGTTGGTCGAGCGGCACCACATCCTTTGCGCCCGAGATGATCGTGGCCACCGCATGCGGCTGGGCATCGCCGAAGCGCAGCTTGAGCTGGTCGCCGAGATAGCCGAGCGGCGCACCGCGTTCGACCACTCTGCGCACTGCAAAAGCCACCAGCAGCGCCTCGGCACGGGCGGCATTGCCCGACGCCGCAGCGACACGCAGGTCGACGCGATCCAGCCGCTGCTCCATCGCCGCTACCCGCCCGGCCAGCGCCATTTCATCGCGGATGGCGTTCTGCTCGCTCTCGCGTGAAACGTCGGAACCGCGCTGGCGGGCAGAAACATCGGTGCTCGATGCGGCCGCATTCCAGGTTCCGACGCCCGTCCGCAATCCCAGGAACTGGTCGAAATCCGCCCCACTGCGCCACCCCACCCAGCCGGCCACGGCCAAACCCAGCACGAACGCACCCAGCGCCGCGAGCCAGATCTGCTGCCCCGCCGCGCGGACGCGCTGTGAGGCCGGCCCGGGCCATCTTGGCTCGATCAGGGGATCATCGGCCATCTGCGCTTATGGCTTTGCGTTCTGCATGGCCGGAATCTGGCACAAATGACCGGCCAGTGCCAGCAGCGCCGCATCGTCGGGCTGCCCGGCGATCGCCACCTGCGCCCATCCGCTGCCCGCTGCCACGGCAATGCGCGGGCCAAGCGTCGCGAGGCGCACCCGCTCGCGCGGCACACCGAGCCGATTGCAGCCGTCCGCAAAATGCCGCGCGGCCTCGGCCGAATGGAGCATTACCACGGCCCCGGCTAGCGCCCGCGTCGTCAGCAGCCGGGCGAGATCGTGGGGCATGGGCCGGGCAACACTATCATAAACCACCCGCTCGATCAGCGTTATCCCCGGTGGCAGCGTCAGTTCGACTCGCGCCGCGCCCGATAATCGCAGCAGCCGGTTGTGCCCCGGCGCAAGCTTCGCCAGCAGCGCCTGCATTCCGCCGCTGCCGGTCGCCACCACGACCAGGCCAGCCGCCGCCGCCGCTTGCGCGGTGGCAGCGCCCACGGCATAGGCGGGTTTGCCGCGAAACTGCGCGATTCCATGCCGGCCATGGCGCAGGCAATTGCCGCTGCCGATCAGCAGCGCGTCGAAGCTATCGGGCGCGGGCACCTGCCAGCGCCGCGGACACACTTCGAACAGGGGATAGCTGACCGCCTCCAGGCCCCGCGCACGCGCATCGGCCAGCGTCGTCCTGCCGCCGGGTTCGGGGCGCAGGATCACCAGCAGGGTCACCGGGCCGCCGTAATCGGCTGGGGCGCGCGGATCGGTCCGGCGAAATGCGCGGTGATCGCGCGCGAAGATCGCGCGAGCAGCGTCGCCGCCAGTCGTGCGGGCGCTGCCGCATCCCCCGGCGCAAAGCACAGCGCATCCGCCACCCGTTCGGCGCCATCGGGGCTATACAGCGCGGCGTGCAACACCAATTCGTCTTCTGCAAAGCGCGTCAGCACGGCGATCGCGCTGTGGCAATTGCCGCCCAGCGCCGCCAGCAACGCGCGTTCTGCCGTGACCGCGGCCCGGCTCGCCGTGTGGTCGATAGCTGCCAGCCGCGCGCGGGTTGCGGCATCGGCGCTGCGGCATTCGATGGCAATCGCGCCTTGTCCCGGCGCCGGCAGCCAGCTGTCGGCATTGAGCGGCGTGCCGACGCCGGCCTGTCCCAGCCGGTTCAGCCCGGCCATGGCGAGCAGCGTGGCATCGGCTTCGCCCGCCGCCAGCTTGTCCAGGCGCGTCGCGACATTGCCGCGGAACGGCACGATGCGGCAGTCGGGGCGCGCATGCAGCAATTGCGCGGCCCGCCGCGGCGCACTCGTGCCGATGCGCGCACCCGGCGACAGCGCGGCAATGCTGGCCGCGCCGACCAGGGCGTCGCGGACATCCTCACGCGGCAGTACGGCGGCGATGGTGATCCCGGCCGGGCGGTGGGTTTCGACATCCTTCAGCGAATGAACCGCAAAGTCGATCTCGCCGCCCAGCAGCCACTCGTCCAGTTCCTTGGTCCACAGCGCCTTGCCGCCGATCTCCGCCAGCGGGCGATCCTGCACCTTGTCGCCGCTGGCGGTCACCGGCACGATCTCGATAGCCAGGCCCGGCCAGGCGGCGAGCAGCCGGTCCCGCGCCTCGCCGGCCTGGGCCAGCGCGAGCGGCGAACGCCGGGTGCCGAGGCGCAAAGGGGCAAGTCCGGTGGAACGTTCTGGGGGCATGGCCGCTTGTGCTAGGCGGGATTGGCTTTAAGGGAAAGGCGGGATGGTGCCTGGATCATTGTCAAAGTTACTGCCAAAGTGAAGATCGTGCTCGGAATCGAATCGTCGTGCGACGAGACGGCGGCGGCATTGGTGCGGGATGACCGCCGGATCCTGGCGCAGCGCATTGCCTCGCAGGACGATATCCATCGCCCCTATGGCGGCGTCGTGCCCGAAATCGCCGCCCGCGCGCATGTCGATCGGCTGGCGCCGCTGATCGAGGCGACATTGGCCGATGCCGGAATGGCGCTGTCCGATGTCGATGCCGTGGCCGCGACCGCCGGGCCGGGGCTGATCGGCGGGGTGATGGTCGGGCTGGTCACCGCCAAGGCGCTGGCGATGGCCGCCGACAAGCCGCTGCTGGCGATCAATCATCTGGAAGGACACGCATTGTCGCCGCGATTGGCCGATGCGGGGCTGGCATATCCTTATCTGCTGCTGCTGGTCTCCGGTGGCCATTGCCAATTGCTGCTGGTGGCGGGCGTCGGCCGCTATCGGCGGCTGGCCACCACCATTGACGACGCGCTCGGCGAAGCTTTCGACAAGACCGCCAAGATTCTCGGCCTCGGCTATCCGGGCGGCCCCGCGCTCGAACGGCTGGCCGCCTCGGGCAATGCTCGCGCAGTGGCGCTGCCGCGGCCATTGCTGGGCAGCGCCGAGCCGCATTTCTCGTTCGCCGGGCTCAAAAGTGCAGTCATGCGCGCCAAACAGTCGCAATCCGCCCAAGGGCACACCGATGCCGACCTTGCCGCTGCATTCCAGCAAGCTGCGATCGATTGCGTGATCGACCGGACGCGAAAGGCGCTCGAGACCGTCCGGGCAGGCGACACACCGGTCACCGCGCTGGTGGTGGCGGGCGGTGTGGCCGCCAATGCCGCGATCCGCGCGGCACTGTCGGCGCTGGCCAATTCGCATGATCTGGCGTTCGTGGCGCCGCCGCCGGCATTGTGCACCGACAACGCGGCAATGATTGCCTGGGCCGGCGTGGAACGGCTGGCGCTGGGGCAGAACGATCCGCTCGATTGTCCCGCGCGCCCGCGCTGGCCGCTCGATCCCGATGCAGCCGCAGTGCGCGGCGCCGGGGTAAAGGCGTGACGCACACAGTCGGCGTTATCGGCGCGGGCGCGTGGGGCACGTCGCTCGCAGCGATGCTGGCCAGCGATGGCAGCGCGGTGACGCTATGGGCGCGCGAGCCCGAACTGGTCGCGGAAATCAATGGCCGCCGCACGAATACGCCCTACCTGCCCGGCATCGCCCTGGCCGACACGATCACCGCGACCGCAACCATCGCCGATCTGGCCGAACTGCCGGTGCTGCTGGTGGTCGCACCCGCCCAGCATCTCGCCGGGGTGCTCGCTGCGCTGCGGGATCGGCCCCGCGATCTGGTGCTTTGCGCCAAGGGTATCGAGGCGGGCAGCGGGCGGCTGATGGTCGATGTCGCGCGCCGGGCCGCGCCGACCGCGGCGCTGGCGGTCTTGTCCGGGCCGACTTTCGCGCGCGAAGTTGCCCTGGGCCTGCCCACCGCGATCACGCTGGCTTGCGAGGGCGGGCAGCCACAATGGCAGCGGCTGTCGCAGGCTATCGCCAGGCCGGCGTTCCGGCCTTATTATTCGGACGATCCGGTCGGCGCGGAGATCGGCGGCGCGGTCAAGAACGTGCTCGCCATCGCCTGCGGGGTCGTCGACGGCCTGGGGCTCGGCGAAAACGCCCGCGCGGCACTGATCGCGCGCGGCTTTGCCGAGATGCTGCGCTTCGGCGAGGCGCTGGGCGCGCGCGCCGATACGCTCTCGGGGCTATGCGGGCTGGGCGACCTTGTCCTGACCTGCGCCTCGACCGCCAGCCGCAATTATTCGCTGGGCAAGGCGCTGGGGCAGGGGGTCGCGGTCGCAGACGCGCTGGCGGGCAAGCTCAGCGTCGCCGAAGGCGCACATACCGCGCCGGTGTTGGCTAGCCTTGCCCAGGCGCGCGGGATTGCCATGCCGATCGTCGCTGCGGTCGCGCGGCTGCTGGCCGGGGAGGCAACGGCGCGGGATGTCGTGTCCGACCTGCTGGCGCGTCCGCTGGTGGCCGAAAGCGGCGCGCACCAGTCGCTGGCGAGGGCATCGGCTTGACCGCCACTGCCGATAATGCCGACCCTGCCGCGCGTCGGCATGGTGATAACGCTGACCCTGCCGCGCGTCAGCGCGGTGATAACGCTGATATCGCCGCGCTGGCGCGCGGGGGGCGCACCAATTTCCTCGGTTTCCTGCTCCGGCTGGCCGCCCGCCTGCCGTTCCTGTTCATCGCCGGTCGGCTTTACGGCGCGGAAGCGCTCGGGCGTTTTGCTTCGGCGATGGTGATGATCGAACTCGCCGGGCAATTGTGCACCCTGGGGCAAAAGCGCGGCCTCGCGCAACGTTTGTCCGAGGATGAGCGCCACCCGGCCAACATCGTCGCCGATGGCATGGTGCTCAGCCTCAGCATCGCCGTCGTGATCGGCATGATGCTTTATCTGCTGCCCGAGCCAATGTTCCCGAGCGGCCATTACACGCAGATCGACCGGCTGCTGGTTTGTGCGATTTTACCGTCGACGATGACCGATATCGCCCTGGCGGCGCTGGCCTATCGTTACGATGTCGCCACCACCGTGCGCTCGCGTTCGGTGGTCGAGCCGTGGTCGCTGTCGATCGCCGCTGGCGCCTGCTGGTTCATCGCCCCACACACCGTATTGTCGGCAAGCGGCTTGTCGCTCGCCTATATCATCTCGATCTATCTGTCGGCGCTGGTAGCGCTGGCCGCCTTGTTGCGCAGCTATGGCCTGCCCCAGCAATGGGCTCCCCATCCCCGCCGCATCGCCCTGCTGGCCTTGTCCACCATGCCGCTGGCCGCCGCCGATGCGGTGGAATGGGGCACCCGCAAGCTCGACATCGCCATTCTCGGCTTGTTTACCGGGCCCGCCGCCGTCGGCGTCTACTATGTGGCCCAGCAAGTCGCGAGCCTGCCGCAGAAGCTGAAAACCAGTTTCGAGCCGATCCTGGGCCCGGTCATCACCCGCAATCTGAAACTGCGCAATTACCCCGAGATCGCCCGCCAGGTCTGCCAGGTCGGCTTCTGGATCACCGCCGCGCAGGCCGGCATCGCGCTGGCGCTGGGCATACCCGGCCGCGGCGTGATGGGGCTGGTCGGACCGCATTTCGTCGGCGGCACCGGGGCGCTGGCGTTCCTGCTGCTGGGTGAAGTCGCCGCTTCCACCGCCGTGGTCAGCGAGGCGGTGCTGATCTACATCGCCCGCATCCAGAACCTGCTGGTCTCGCTGGGCACCATCGCCTTGCAGGGTCTGCTGACGGTGGGCGGCATCCTGCTGGTCAAGCGGCTGGGGCTGGGCGAATTGTACCGCGATGCGGCAGCGGCGATCTCGCTGATGCTGGCGCTGGGCATCGCCTCGATCGTGAAGTCGCGCATGCTGTCGCGCCTGCTGCAGCAGCCGATCAACAACTGGCGCTGGGCATTGTTGCCGGCGGTGGCGAGCGCCGCCGTGACCGGCTGGGTCGCGGTGCGCTTCCTGCCCGAATGGGCCGTACTGATCCTGGGCATCCCGGCGATCCTGGGCCTGTATTGCTGGGTGCTGTGGCACAAGGGCTTCGGCCCCGATGACCGCGTGCTGTTTCGCCGCGATATCGGCCGGGAGGCCGTGGCCGAGGCGGCGGTGCTGGCCAAGGCGGCACAGCGATGAATGAATCTGCGCGACCTGTCGCGCTCATCGGTGCAGGCGCGCTGTGCGTCGGTCTGATCGGCGCCGGCGCCTCGATCGTTCATGCCCCGCTGCTGGCGGCGCGGCTGGATCACGCCGCGCGCGTCGCGCTCGATCGAGCCGGCGGCGTCACGGTGCGCGCCAGTTTCATCGACCGCTACGGCTGGCTGACTCGCCACCCGACCTTGAGTGGCGGCGATGCACTTGACGATGCCAGCCGCACTCGCGCCGCCGAGGCGGTTGCCGCCGTTCCAGGCGTAGGCGGCGTAACCTGGACGCGGCGCACGCGGCATGCTGCGGCCAATGCCCCGGCGCTGCAATGCCAGCGCAGCATCGAGGCGATCCTGCGCGTCCGCTCGATCCGCTTCGGCGAAGGCAGCGCTGCGATCGATCCCGGAAGCCGCGAGTTGCTCGACGAGGT